>CAIWTJ010000105.1 GCA_903915535.1 Enhydrobacter aerosaccus | reverse complement strand
GAAGGCGTTCGGCGGCAACATGGGCATGTGCATCTGCAACGACCGGCGCTGGCCCGAGACCTATCGCGTGATGGGCCTGCAGAACGTCGAGATGGTGATGCTGGGCTACAACACGCCGCTGCACAACGCGCCGTCGCCCGACCACGACGAGCATTCATGGTTTCACAACCAGCTCTCGATGCAGGCCGGCGCCTACCAGAACGGCACCTGGGTGGTGGGCGTCGCCAAGGGCGGCACGGAAGAGGGCGTGCCCTCGCTCGCCGACTCGATGATCGTGGCGCCCTCGGGCAAGGTCGTGGCGCGCGCCGCCGGCAGCGACGACGAGCTGATCGTGTCGCGCTGCGACCTCGACGCCGGCAAGAGCTACAAGACCACGACCTTCAACTTCGCGATCCATCGCCAGCCGGACCAATACCGCCGCATCGTCGACCAGAAGGGCGCGATCGATCCGGCGTGATGGATGCGCATTGCCATCCGGCATCTATTTCAGAACGTTGCTCGAGCGGTCCGTGATGCCACACAAAGCAAGCGGGGCGGCGTTTTGGCGTCAGTAACGACCGTAATAGGGGATCGAAGGCGGCGCGCCTAGGTTGGCGCGCATGAGCCCGAATACCAATGCCGTCGTCTCGACCAAGGTCCGAAGGGCCGCGCGGAGAGATCTGTCTTCACGCTCCGTGGGTTCGACAGGGAAGATGAGGTCCTTCGGCTTCGCTCGGGATGACGGAGTGCTTGCCAGGCTCAAGCTTCGAGCGGCGCCGGCTTTTTTGATCCTCGTTGCGGGGGGCAGGCGCGGAAACCGGGAAGAATCGCCTGGAACGCCCGTGCCATCGGCATCGGAGGCTTCCCGAGAGGTCGGGAAGGTTCGGGAAGATCTAGCGCGTGAACTTGCCGTAGCTGCGCTCGGGCGTGCCGCGGTTGAGCGACAGGTGGGTATGGGTGGCGATGAAGGGATCGCCGATCTTCAGGCGGCCCAAGCCCACAGTGGCGCGGCCGCCGCGGTCGAAGCGGTCGCCGTTGGGGTGGAAGCCGTCGGAGGTCCACACGCCCATGCCGATGGCCGTGAGACGATCGGCCGAGACGATGGCCTCGACCGTCTCGAGCTTCACCTGGAAGTTGCGGATGGTGCCCCAGACGTTGCGCCACTGCTTCTCTTCGGTGAGCCGCTGGCCGTGCATGAAGTCGGTGAAGGTGCCGAAGGCGATCAGGTCGTCGGCGAAGATCGCGCGGGCGCCTTCGTAGTCGATGGCCTGGCAGAACGTCGACAGCGCGTCGAACCAGTCGCGGGTTGCCTTCATGTCGTCGGGATGGGGAGCGGTGCGGAGATTCATCGGAGGATCCTACAAGCCGAAACGTTGCCAGTGCGCGCGCTCTTCGATCGCGGCCAGGGTGTTGGGTCCGATCTGGTCGATTCCCGAGCCCAGCCGGGACCCCAGACCGAAGCGCGCCAGGAGACGGCGGCGCGGGGTGATGACGGGGAGGCGCACCCTGTCGCCGAAGCGCTGCTGCAGGGACGCGCGCAATTCGCCCAGGCTGTCGACGAGGCCGAGTTCGAGGCCGCGCTTGCCGGTCCAGAACTCGCCGGTGAAGAGCGTCGAGTCCTCGCCCTTGAGGCGCGTGCCGCGGCGCTCGCGCACCCAGCCTTTGAAGCCGTCGTGGATTTCCGACTGCAACCGCTTCAGGCGCTCGACGTCCTCGGCCTTCTCGGGCTGGAACGGATCGAGCATCGACTTGCTCTCGCCGGAGGTGTGCACGCGGCGCTCGATGCCGTAGCGCGCGATCAGCTCGTGGAAGCCGAAGCCCGAGGAGACGACGCCGATCGAGCCCACGATCGACGCGGGATCGGCGATGATCTCGTCGGCGGCGCAGGCCAGCCAATAGCCGCCGGACGCCGCTACGTCCTCGACGAAGGCGATCACGGGCAGCTTCTTCTGCTCGGCGAGCAGCCGGATGCGCTGCGCGATCAGCGCCGATTGCACCGGCGAGCCGCCGGGCGAATTGATCGACAGCGCCACGGCCTTGGCGCCGCGCATGGCGAACGCCTTGGCGAGCAGCGGCGCTGCCACCTCGATGGACAGACCGCGTTGGCCGAGCACGCCGCCGGCGGCGATGACGCCCGTGAGGCGAACGACCGGCACAGTCGGGCCGCGGCGAAAGGGATTTCTCAGCCAATTGAACATGGGGCCAATGTCGGGGTGCCGGTGCTAGATGGCAAGCGAGGCGCCTTGGCGCAGGATCGCCTCGGCCGCGTCGGTGTAGCCGCCTTCGGGCCGGTGCAGGACGAGGGGCTCGGAAATGCGGCGTTCCAGCACCGCCGAGCGCCGGGCGCGGACAAGGACGCGCGCGGCCGGCGGCAGGAGCTTGGTTGCGATCTCGCCAAACCCCAGCCTCGCGAGATGGCCGACGATTTCCTCCAGCCGGTCGCTGCGATGGATAATCGTCAGGGTGCCTGCAGATTTGAGGGCCGCGGTCGCCACGGCGAGCCAGCGGGCGAGACCGGCGCTGGACTCCACCGTCGCCAGCGCCTTGGAGGGATCGGGCGACGGATCGGCCACGGCGGCCGGAAGATAGGGCGGATTGGTCGCGACATGGTCGAACAGGCCAAGATCGGCGGGCAATGGGGCGACCAGGTCGTGCTGGATCGTGCTCACCCGGCTTTCGACCCCGTTCAGCTCGGCATTGCGCAGGGCAAGGGCCTGCAGGGGAGTTTGCAGTTCTATGCCGATCACGCTGCAGCCGGGAACCCTTGCGGCGATGCAGAGCCCGACCGCGGCGACGCCGGCCCCGAGGTCGAGCACCCGCTCGCTCGACTTGGCGTCGACGGCGGCGGCAAGGAGAACGGCATCGACGGCGACGCGATAGCCCCGGCGCGGCTGCAACAGGCGCACCTTGCCTCCCAGCAGGGCGTCTTCGGTCGGGGTCGTTTCCATGATACTCATCCGCATTGTGTCACGACATCGTGTCGCAACATTCCGGCATTTTGAGAGACTATCTTTTCATCATGGCAACCGTCGTCTCCCTCGAAGGCAAGCGCAAGGGCCCGAGTCTCGATCCCCTGCTGGCGCTGTGCAGCGACGACATGGTCCGCGTCGACCGCGAGATCCTGGCGCGCATGCGCTCGCCGGTGTCGCTGATCCCCGAACTCGCCAATCACCTGGTCGGCGCCGGCGGCAAGCGCATGCGGCCGCTGCTCACCGTCGCCGCCGCGCGGCTGTGCGGTTACTCGGCCGACGACGACCGCCACATCAAGCTCGCGACCTGCGTCGAGTTCATCCATTCCGCCACCCTGCTGCACGACGATGTCGTCGACGTGAGCGCGCTGCGCCGCGGCAAGCCCACCGCCAACACGGTGTGGGGCGACAAGGCCTCGGTGCTGGTCGGCGACTTCCTGTTCACGCGCTCCTTCGAGCTGATGGTCGATGTGGGCTCGCTCGACATCCTGGGCGTGCTCAGCCGCGCCTCCTCGACCATCGCCGAGGGCGAGGTGCTGCAGCTCGTGACGCAGCGCGACATCAGCACGCCGGAAGCGACATATCTCGAGGTCATCAAGGCCAAGACCGCCAAGCTCTTCGCGGCCGCGGCCGAGGTCGGCGCGATTGTCGCCGGCCGCAACGGCCCCGAGCGTGTGGCGCTCGAGAGCTTCGGCATGAACCTCGGCATCGCCTTCCAGCTGGTCGACGATGCGCTCGACTACTCCGGCCGCGAGGCCCAGCTCGGCAAGACCGTCGGCGACGATTTCCGCGAGGGCAAGATCACCCTGCCGGTGATCCTGGCCTTCCTGCGCGGCGGTGCGGTCGATCGCGAGTTCTGGAAGCGCACGATGCAGAAGCTCGACCAGCGGCCCGAGGACATGGCGCAGGCGCAGAGCCTGATGGAGCGTCACAACGCGATGGCCGACACGCTCGAGCGCGCCCGGCACTACGGCGCCATGGCGCGCGATGCGCTCGGCCTGTTCGGCGACACGCCGCTCAAGGCCGCGCTGCTGGAAGCAGTAGACTTCGCCATCGACCGGGCGCACTAATTTCGGCCGGAAATGGCCTTCCAGAACAAAAACCAGCACATCCTCGCCATCGACCAGGGCACCACCAGCACGCGCGCGATCGTGTTCGATGCCACGGGCATGCCCGTCGCCACGGCGCAGAAGGAACTGCCGCAGATCTTCCCCAAGCCCGGCTGGGTCGAGCACGATCCGGAGGAAATCTGGACGGCGACCGTCGAGGTCTGCCGCGGCGCGCTCGCCAAGGCCAAACTCGAAGCCAAGGATCTGGCCGGCATCGGCATCACCAACCAGCGCGAGACGACGGTTGTTTGGGACCGCGCCACTGGCAAACCCGTGCACAACGCCATCGTCTGGCAGGACCGCCGCACCTCGGAGCACTGCGCCGAACTGAAGAAGGCCGGCCACGAGAAGATGGTCTCCGAGAAGACCGGCCTGCTGCTCGATCCCTATTTCTGCGGCACCAAGATCGCGTGGATCCTGAAGAACGTCGCGGGCGCGCGCGCGGCCGCCGAAAAGGGCGCGCTCGCTTTCGGCACGATCGAGTGTTTCCTGTTGTGGCGTCTCACCGGCGGCAAGGTGCATGCGAGCGACGCGACCAACGCCAGCCGCACGCTGCTGCTCGACATCCGCAAGGGCGTCTGGGACGCCGATCTCTGCACGCTGCTCGAGGTGCCGCCGTCGATGCTGCCCAAGGTCGTCGACTGCGCCGGCGAGCACGGCATGACGACCGCCGATTTCCTGGGCGCTCCCGTGCCGGTGCTCGGCATGGCGGGCGACCAGCAGGCCGCCACCGTGGGCCAGGCCTGCACCAAGCCCGGCATGGTGAAGTCGACCTACGGCACGGGCTGCTTCGCCATGCTCAACACCGGCAGCATCGCCGTGCACTCGCGCAGCCGGCTCCTCACCACCATCGCCTATCAATTGAACGGCCAGCGCACCTACGCGCTCGAGGGCAGCATCTTCATCGCGGGCGCCGCGGTGCAATGGCTGCGCGACGGGCTGAAGCTGATCGAGAAATCGTCGGACGTCGAAGGCGTCGCCCAGAACGCCAACCCCGAGCATGGTGTCTATGTCGTGCCGGCGTTCGTGGGCCTGGGCGCGCCCTATTGGGATGCCGATGCGCGCGGCGCCATCCTGGGCCTGACGCGCGACTCCGGCCCCGGCGAGATCGCGGCCGCCACGCTCGATTCCGTGTGCTACCAGACCCGCGACCTGGTCGAGGCGATGCGCGGCGACGGCGCCCAGATCGTCGAACTGCGGGTGGACGGCGGCATGGTGGTGAACGACCCGCTGATGCAGCGCCTGGCCGACACGGTCGGCACGCCGGTCGAACGGCCCAAGGTGACCGAGACCACGGCTTTGGGCGCGGCCTTCCTGGCGGGACTCCAGGCCGGCCTGTGGCCGTCCCTGGACGCGCTGTCGGCCACGTGGGCGCTGGATCGCGCCTTCAAGCCCGCCGAAGGGGCCGCCTCGCGCGACCGCCGCTATGCCGGCTGGCAGGACGCCGTGAGACGGGTGCGCAGTTCCTGATTGCTGAGCGGGGGCGCGGCGACTAGGTTCTGCCCCGCCATGAAAACCCGCGCCAATCCCGTCTATTGCGGCATCGACACGACCGATCTTGAAGGGGCTGCCAAGCTCATCCAGTCGATCGCCGGGGCGCCGAAGCCGGCCGTCGGCGGCATCAAGCTGGGCCTCGAATTCTTCCTCGCCCACGGTGCGCCGGGCATCCGCTACGCCTTTCCCGAGCCGGTGCGGGCGACCGGTGTTGGCTTCTTCCTCGACCTCAAGCTGCACGACATTCCCAACACCGTGGCGGGCGGCATTCGCGCCGTGGCAGGCCTCGCGCCGACCTACATCACGCTCCATGCGAGCGGTGGCCGCGACATGCTGAAAGCCGCCGTCGAGGAAGCCGCGACGCAAGCCACGAAGCTGAATGTGCCGCGTGCCAAGCTGTTGGGCGTGACTGTTCTGACGTCGATGGACAAGGCAGACCTTTCGGCAACCGGTGTCGACGCCGATCCGTCGGACCAGGTGTTGCGCCTCGCCACGCTGGCGCGCGACGCGGGCCTCGACGGCTGCATCTGCTCGCCGCACGAGATCGCGGCGCTGCGCAAGGAATGCGGACCGGATTTCGTTTTGATGGTGCCGGGCATTCGTCCCGTGGGCAGCGCCAGCAACGACCAGAAGCGCGCGATGACGCCGCGCCAGGCGGTCGATCTCGGCGCCACGCATCTCGTTGTCGGCCGGCCGATCTATCAAGCGGCCAGTCCTCGCAGTGCGGCCGAAGCCATCGCGCGCGAGGCCGGCGTCAACGACCTATGACGGTAGAGGCCCGCGTGGAGGCCAAGATCTGTGGCCTGTCGACGCCGGAGACGGTGGATGCCGCCGTGCGCTTCGGCGCGCGCTATGTCGGCTTCGTCACTTTTCCAAAGTCGCCGCGTCATATCTCCACGGACACGATGCGCACGCTGGGCGCGCGCGTGCCGAAAGACGTGACGCGCGTCGGCCTGTTCGTCGATCCCGACGACGCGCTGCTCGACGACAAGCTGGGCTCCGGCGCGCTCGACCTGCTGCAGCTCCATGGCCGCGAGACGCCCGAGCGAGTGGCCGCCATCCGGCAGCGCACGGGCAAGCCGGTCATGAAGGTGATCAAGGTCGCGGCAGCGGGCGACGTCGAGCAGGGGATCAAGGCCTATGAGAGCGTCGCCGACCGCCTGATGTTCGACGCGGCCGAAGGCATCCTGCCCGGCGGCAACGGCGAGCCCTTCGACTGGGCCACTTTGTCGGGCCGCAAGATCGCGCTGCCGTGGTTCCTTGCGGGCGGCCTCACGCCGGAGAATGTCGCCGAGGCCGTGCGGGTGACCGGCGCGCGCGCGGTTGACGTTTCCTCCGGGGTCGAGGAAACACGCGGAGTGAAATCGATCGACAGGATTCGCGCCTTCCTCGACCGGGTGAAGGCGCTCTAAGGAGATGACATGAAGACCGAAGCGCGGCTGAAGGAACTGGGTATCGAGCTGCCTGAGACCACGTCCCCGATGGCGAACTACGTGAACGCCGTGCGCACCGGCAACCTGCTCTATCTTGCGGGCAAGGGGCCGGGCCTGCCCGGCAAGCCGCTGCCGCAGGGCAAGGTCGGGCGCGACTTCTCGATCGACCAGGCGTATCAGCTGGCGCGCGACACCGGCCTCAACCTTATTTCGGTGATGAAGGCGGAGCTGGGCGATCTCGACAAGGTGACCCGTATCGTGAAGGTGCTGGGCATGGTCAACGCCACCTCCGAGTACGGCCACCAGCCGGAAGTGATCAACGGCTGCTCCGACCTGTTCGTCGAGGTGTTCGAGGAGCGCGGCAAGCATGCGCGCTCGGCGGTCGGCATGGGCTCGCTGCCGCGCGGCATCCCGGTCGAGATCGAGGTGATCGTCGAAGTGGCGGCCGAAGCCCCCGCGCCGCGCGCCGCGGCGGCGGCCAAGCCTCGGCCGAAAGCCAAGGTGAAGGCGGCGCCCAAGGCCAAGACGGCCCCGAAGGCAAAGAAGGCGGCGAAGAAAAAGAAGCGTTAGGATAGGGATATCATGGCCGCCACACCCAACAGTCTGCGCTCCGGTCCCGACGACCGCGGCCATTTCGGCATCTTCGGCGGCCGCTACGTCGCCGAGACGTTGATGCCGCTCATCCTCGAGCTCGAGAAGGCCTACAACGAGGCCAAGGTCGATCCTGCCTTCGTGGGCGAACTCAAGTCGCTGGCCAAGCACTATGCCGGCCGGCCGAGCCCGCTCTACTACGCGGCGCGGCTCACCAAGAAGCTGGGCGGCGCCAAGATCTACCTGAAGCGCGAGGAGCTGAACCACACCGGCTCGCACAAGATCAACAACGTGCTGGGCCAGGTGCTGCTCGCCAAGCGCATGGGCAAGACGCGCGTGATCGCCGAGACCGGCGCGGGCCAGCATGGTGTCGCCACGGCGACGGCCTGCGCGTTGTTCGACATTCCCTGCGTCGTCTTCATGGGCGCGACCGACGTCGAGCGCCAGGCGCCGAACGTGGCGCGCATGAACATGCTGGGCGCTGAGGTGCGGCCGGTGAAGTCCGGCGCCGCCACGCTCAAGGACGCGATGAACGACGCGATGCGCGACTGGGTCGCGACCTGCGATACGACCTTCTACTGCATCGGCACGGTGGCGGGCCCGCACCCCTATCCCGAGATGGTGCGCGACTTCCAGTGCGTGATCGGCGAGGAGACGCGCGTGCAGATGATGGAAGCCGAAGGCCGGCTGCCCGACACGCTGGTCGCCTGCATCGGCGGCGGCTCCAACGCGATGGGCCTGTTCCATCCCTTCCTCGACGATCCGACGGTCCGCATCATCGGCGTCGAGGCCGCGGGCAAGGGCGTGGAGACGGGTTTCCACGCCGCCTCGCTGACCGGTGGCCGGCCGGGCGTGCTGCACGGCAACCGCACCTATCTGCTGCAGGACAAGGAAGGCCAGATCACCGAGGCGCACTCGATCTCGGCCGGCCTCGACTATCCCGGCATCGGACCCGAGCATTCCTGGCTGAAGGAAAAGGGCCGCGTCGAGTACGTCTCGGCGACCGACGACGAAGCGCTCGCGGCGTTCCAGACGCTGTGCAAGCTCGAGGGTATCATTCCCGCGCTCGAATCCTCGCATGCGCTGGCCCACGTCGAGAAGCTCGCGCCGACCCTGCCGAAGGACAATCTGCTGGTGATCAATCTGTCGGGCCGCGGCGACAAGGACGTGCCGCAGGTGGCCGCCATGCTCGGAATCAAAGCCTGATGAGCCGCATCACCAAGCGCTTCGCCGACCTGAAGGCGCAGAAGCGCGCCGGTCTCGTGACCTACTTCATGGCGGGCGATCCCGACGCCGCGACCAGTTATGAAATCCTGAAGGGCCTGCCTGCGGCGGGCGCCGACCTGATCGAACTCGGCATGCCGTTCACCGATCCGATGGCCGATGGACCCTCGATCCAGCTCGCGGGCCAACGCGCGCTGAAGGGCGGCATGAAGCTCGATCAGGTATTCGCGATGGTGAAGCGCTTCCGCGCCGAGGCCGACAACGACACGCCGATCGTGCTGATGGGCTATTACAATCTCGTCTACCAGCGCGGCGCGGAGAAGTTCTGCAAGGATGCCGCGGCTGCGGGCGTCGATGGCCTCATCCTCGTCGACCTGCCGCCCGAAGAAGCCGACGAGCTCAAGCCTTACGCGACGGCGGCCGGTATCGACACCGTCCTGCTGACCGCACCCACGACCGACGACAAGCGCCTGCCGGCGGTGCTGAAGTACTCGTCCGGATTCGTGTACTTCGTCTCGGTGCTCGGCATCACCGGGATGAAGTCGGCCACGGAAGACTCGGTACGCACGCACGTAGAACGTATCCGCCGCCATACCAGGCTGCCGATCGGCGTCGGCTTCGGAATCAAAACGCCGGAGCAGGCGACGGCGGTCGCGCGTCACGCGGACGCAGCCGTTGTCGGCACCGCCATCGTCGACCGCGTGGCGGCGGGTCTCGACAACAACGGCCACGCGAAGCCCGATCTTGTGCCGGGCGTGCTGGCCTTCACCAGGACACTTGCAGACGGCGTGCGCAGCGTCCGCAAGGACTGACACGCATTTTGTGAAGAGTCGGAGGCAGGCCGCGCGCGCCATTGTCTCGTCATGATCTCGCGCCCATATGCGCCTCGCGCCCAAACGAGCACGCGAATGAACAGCGAGGAACAGGCGATGCACCATCACTCGGTCGCACAGAAGAACCGCCTTCATCGGACATTCGTCGGCGCCCTCGATCTTCTCGACACGCTGGGCCGCGAGCCCGATCGCTGGGAGGAGGAGTGCCTCTCCTACGCGCTGGGCGCGATGGCGTGCGATCTCTATTCGGTGGCCGAGGTCGAGCTCGAGGCCTTCGCGCGTCCGATCGCACAACGTCCGCCGCTCGATGCCGTGTTGCTGAACGCCAGGCCGCAGCGCTTCACTAAGGAGATGCTGCGTCACGGCCTCGACTATGTGCTGAACAAGGGCGAAGGGCCGGCGGCCGATCTCGCCGTGCCTGCGGCCGTTGCCGCCGGTCAGTTCGAGCTGGCGCTGTCCTCGTCGTCGAACATGAGGTCGGCGACGTAAGGGTTCGTCTTTCGCTCCCAGCCGAACGTCGAGGTCTGGCCGTGGCCGGGCACGAACTGGATGTCGTCGCCGAACGGCCACAGCCGCGTGCGGATCGAGGTCAGCAACTGCTCGTGATTGCCGCGCGGGAAGTCCGTACGGCCGATCGACCCCCGGAAGAGCACGTCGCCCACGAAGGCGATCTTGGCCGGCTTGTGCACGAACACGACATGGCCCGGCGTGTGGCCGGGGCAGTGCACGACGTCGAGAGTCTGGTTGCCGAGGCTCACCGTCTCGCCGTTGGTCAGCCAGCGGTCGGGCACGAACGGCTTGTAGACCGGGAAGCCGTATTTCCGGCCGGAGTCGGGTAGCCCTTCGATCAGGAACAGGTCGTCCTCGTGCGGCCCCTCGATCTTGACGCCATAGTGCTCGGCCATCGTGCCGGCCGCGGAGGCGTGGTCGACATGGCCGTGGGTCAGCAGGACCTTGGTGATCTTGATGCCCTGCTCGTCGATCGCCTGCTTCAACATGTCGAAGTCCCCGCCGGGGTCGACGGCGGTACCCTCCATGGTCTCGGGACACCAGACGATGGAGCAGTTCTGCTGGAACGGCGTGACGGGCGCGATCATGACCTTGAGCATGGAACCGAT
>CAIWTJ010000104.1 GCA_903915535.1 Enhydrobacter aerosaccus | reverse complement strand
GGAAATCGTGGCCCCATTGCGAGACGCAGTGCGCCTCGTCTATCGCCATCATCACGACGTTGGAATCAGCCAGCATCTCGACCATGTCGGGCCGCGACAGCCGCTCCGGCGCCACATAGAGAAGCTTGAGCTCTTCGGAGCGCAGCAGGCCCATCACCCGCGCGTTCTCGGCAGGCTCATTGCTTGAATTGAGGCTGCCGGCCGCGACGCCCGCTGCCGTAAGTGCGCGGACCTGGTCGCGCATCAGCGCGATCAGCGGCGAGATCACCAGCGTGAGGCCCGGCCGCGCGATCGCGGGCAACTGGTAGCACAACGACTTGCCGCTGCCGGTCGGCATCACCGTCAGCACATTCTCTCCGTCGAGCACGGCGCGCACGATTTCTTCCTGCCCGGGACGAAAGCCATTGAAGCCGAAGACGGAATGCAGCAGGGCGCGTGCGGAATCGAGGAGGTCGGACATTGATTTGACCCGACGATATCACGCGGTGACTGCGAAGGGGACGAAGTACCACGCGTGTAACTGATGCCGCGTTGTCACAGCAGAACGGTGCCCTTTCTCTTCCAAGCGAATGCCGCCTCGCTGCCGCTTTCCGGCGGCTAACTCCGCGTTACCCACCGAGACCCTCTCGCAATCAGTCGTGGAGCTTGAACATGAAATCGATCCGTATCGCGTCCCTGGCAGCCGCAATCCTCGCCTTGCCGCTGGCGGCTCACGCGCAGAGCGACAGCCCCTGGCAAGGCCCCTACGCCGGTATCAACGCCGGCGGTCTCTTCAGCTCGACGTCCGCCACCATCGGCGAGAACAACACCGTCGGCGGCTTCAGCGGCAACGGCAGCGGCTTCATGGGCGGCGCGCAGGCCGGCTACAACTGGATGGTGGGCCCGGTGATGCTGGGCGCTGAAGTCGACTTCCAGGGCTCGACCGAGACCACGAACCTGTTCGGCGGCGCCGGCAATTCGCAGATCGCCGCCACTTCGGCCATCCCGTGGTTCAGCACGTTTCGCGCCCGCGTCGGCTATCCCGTCGGCTCGGTGATGCCTTACATCACCGGCGGCGCCGTCTGGGGCCATCAGACGCTGTCGGGCTTCGACACGGCAGTCGGCAATTTCAGCGCATCGAACAACTTCTGGACCTACGCGGTGGGCGTCGGCATGGAGGGCCGCATCGCCCAGGCCTGGACGATGAAGCTCGAATATCTCTGGATCGGCTCGCCCGATACGGCGCTGTCGTCGCCGGCCTCGACGTCGATCGACGAGCGCTCGATCGGCAATGTCGTCCGCGTCGGCCTGAACTATCACTTCTAGAGGCGAAACTGTGGCGGAACCGTGTGCTCCCCAAGGCGTTCGAATCAATGAACGACTTTGGGGACATACGGTGCTCATTCTGGGAAGTGCCCTGATTCTGGCGCTGGTCGCCATCGCCAGCTTTCCCTGCTGGCCCTTCAGCCGGCGCTTCGGCTACGGGCCGAGCGCATCGGCGGGCATACTGCTGGTCTTCGTGGCCCTTCTGGCCGTTAGCCACAAATCCGATGTCATGGTCAGCAGCGGAAAGATGACGGTCGTCAACGCCGCTCTGGACTAGTGCTTGGCCGCCTGGCCGCCGTCCAGGGTCATCACGACACCGCTGATGTAGCTCGCACGATCCGACGCCAGGAACACGGCGAGGTCGGCCACCTCGTCGGGCTCGGCGGCGCGGCCGAACGGCATATGCTGCGTGAGTTCCTTCCAGCGTTCGGCATCGCCCCACTTTTGTTGCGCCGTGCTGCGCAGCAAAGTCTCCATGCGATCCGTGCGGGTCGCCGGCGGATTGATCGCCACGACTCTCACGCCATGTTCGACCGAACGCGAGCCGACGGCGCGCGAGAAGGCCATCAGGCTCGCATTGCCCATCGTGCCTGCAACGTAATCGTAGTTGAAGCTTTCGCCCGCGAGGCCGATCACATTCACCACGACGCCCTTCTTGCGCGCGTACATCTTCTCCAGCATGGCGCGGGTGGCATTGATGTAGCCGAACACCTTCAACTCCCATGCCTCGCGCCATTTGGGCTCGGTCATGCCGAAAATGTCGCCGCGCGGGATGGCGCCGGCATTGTTCACCAGGATGTCGGCATGGCCAACGGCCTCGACAACGGACCGCACCGTGTCCCCCTTGGAGAAATCCGCGGGATGGATCTCGACCGGCACGTTGTGGCGGGCACGGATTTTTTCCCGCGCGGCTTCCAGCGACTCCTTCGACCGGGACGCGATGTGCACCGCGCAGCCTTCGGCCGCGAATCCCATGGCGCAGGCAAAGCCGATGCCCTTGCTGCCGCCGGTGATCAGCACGGTCTTGCCGGAAAGCTTCATGTCCATGAGAACAGACTCCTAGAGGCGATACGTCGAAGCGATGGTGGCCTGGCCGTCTTCGGTCTTCACGCGGCCGTCCTTCACCATCTGGACGAGATGGGCCAGCATCGATCGGCCGGCGGCGGCATGCAGGTGGAGCGGCGTGTCGGCGTAATTCTTGGCCACCATCTGCGGAATGGTCTGCGGCCCTTCCTTGAGGCGCGAGAGGATCTGTGTCTCGCGGCCCAGGCGATGCTCGATGTAGGCGTTCACGAACGGCACGGGCTCGCGGATCTCCGCGCCATGCGTCGGGATGTAGAGCGCTTCCTTGCGCGGCAGGAGCTTGCGCAGGCTCGAGAAATAATCGGCCATGTTTCCGTCGGGCGGCGAGATCACCGCCGTCGACCAGCCCATGACGTGATCGCCCGACAGCAGCGCGTTGTCTTCCTTCACGGCGAAGCAGAGGTGGTTCGAGATGTGGCCCGGCGTGTAGACCGCCTCGACATTCCAGCCGTCGCCCCGGACCACGTCGCCATCGTTCAGCTTGATGTCGGGCGCGAAGTCGAGAAAGCCTTCCTGCTCGGTCGTGACACCGGCGGGCGGCTTGGGATGCGGACCATAGCTGTAGACCTTGGCGCCGGTCGCCTTGGCGATCGCCGGCGTGGCCGGCACATGGTCGATGTGCGTGTGCGTCACGAAGATGTGCGTCACGGTCTCGCCGCGCACGGCATTCAGCACGGCGTCGATATGGTCCTGCTGATCGGGACCGGGATCGACGATCGCCACCTTGCCGTGGCCGATGAGATAGGTGCCGGTGCCCTTGAAAGTGAACGGGCTCGGGTTGTTCGCGACGACGCGGCGGATCAGCGGCGTCACTTCCATCGCCGTGCCGTAGTCGAACTTGAAGTCCCTGATGAACGGAATGCCGGGCATGAAACCCTCTACGGGGTGGGAGGCGTCAGCTTGTAGAGCGCATTGCGAATGTCGGAGCTGACATAGATCGCGCCTGACTTGGCGACCGCAACGCCCGTCGGCACCAGCGCGGGCGGCCCCCCGGGGAAAGGCGACAGGCCGATATCGAGGTTAGACGCGATCACGGTCTTGGCGCCGTTGGCCGGATCGATCATGACCACGCGCTTCTGGCCGACCTCGGCCACGAAGATCTTGCCGTCGGCGCCGACATCGATGCCCTCGGGGCCTGCCAGGCCATCGACAACGACCTTGCGCGCGCCCGACGCCACGTCGATCTGGCTGACCGCGCCAGCGGCGATCTCGGTGACGTAGATCAGGTTGCCCGGACCCTGGGCCATGGCGACCGGTCCGCGCAAATCCTTGGCGATGGTGCTGCGTTGCTTGCCGTCGGCGCTGACCTTCACGAGGTTGCCGCTTACCAGCTCGGCGACATAGAGCGTGCCGTCGGCCACCTCGATCGCATCGACGGGAGCGGCGAAGTCGGCGAGCGTTGCCACCAGCTTGCCGGTCTTGCGATCGACCTTCTCCACGCTGTTGGAGAACCAGCTCGACAGGATGACGTTCTTCGGTCCGATCGAAATGCCGATCGGATAATTGTGGGTGTCGCCGTGGACCCGCAGCACGTCGCTTACCGCGCCGCTCTGACCGTCGACCGTCCGATAGCTGAACAGGTCGGCGACGTGCACGGTCTCCTTGCCGTTGTCGGTCGTGACGGCGAGATCGCCCGGGATGGCGAGCTTGCCTTCGACGACGGTCCTGGCCGAGCCGGTCTGCTTGTCGACGAGGTAGATGCCGTTGTCGGTCATCGACGTCACGAACAGACGTCCGCGCGAATCGAAAGCGAGATTGTCGAGACCGGGCTTGAGCGACGCCACCAGTTTCTTGGCCTTGCTGGTGAGACTGACGCTCCACACCGCGCCGGTACCGGAGTCCACAACATAGAGATTGTCGGGATTCTGCGGATCGAAGTTGGCCGCGGCGGGCGTCCTGAAGCCTTCCGCGACGACCTCGACCGCGCCGGTCTCCAGATTGACTTTCACCGCCTGGCCCTTGAACCACAGCGGGCCGTAAAGGAAGCCGTCGGTGCGATGGATTTCGAAGCCGTTCAGGCCGCCGAGCTTTTCGGCAATCTTGCGCAGCTCGCCCCGTGGCGCCGACTTGAATTCGGGCTTGTCGGCATTCTTGAGATCGATCTCGTAGAGCGCGTCGCCGAGAAACACTTCGGATACGAACAGCCGGCCGTCCTTCGAGAAGGCGAGCGAATTCGGGCCGGACAGGCCATTGGCCACTTCGATGGTCTTGCCGCTGGGCTTGCGGATGTAGACCTTGCCCAGCAGGAACGCCGTCCACGCCATCGTGCCGTCGTCGGCAAAGGCGATGTCGTCGGCCATGCCGGTGGGCGCACCGATGACGGTGTCGACCTCGCCGGAGTCGATCTGCACGCGATAGATCGTCTGGCCGATTACCGAGCCCGCGAAGAGCTGATCGTCCTTGTTGAAGGCGATGCCGTGAATGCCATGGAACCACGAGCCAGGGACGAGGAACTGCTGGTTGTATTCCTTGGGCGCAGGAGCGACGGCCGCCGCAGGCGCAGGCTGCTGCGCGAACGCACCGCCGGCCGTTGCGAGCACAAGTGCTGCAACCGTAAACAACCGGCCCAATCCCATCCGTTCCCTCCGACCCACTCCAGCGGCGCGGACTTTAGACCGGCGCCAGCGGATCGGCTAGCATGATGCTCCGATGCGCCGGCTCCTTGCCTTCCTCCTGTCCCTTGGCCTGACGACATCGGCCGCCGCGCAGGAAGCCGTGCACTTTTCCTCGCTCGACGGTGCCAACGGCGCGCCGCCCACCCGGCTCGACGGCTATATGTTCCGCCCGACCAGGGCGGGGCCCGGCCCGGCGCCGGCCGTCGTGTTCCTGCACGGCTGCGGCGGCCTGATTTCCGCCATCAGCCACAACATCATGTCGCGCGAGGTCGACTGGGCCAAACACCTGAACGCCCAGGGCATCACCGTGCTGATGGTCGACAGCTTCACGCCCCGCGGATCGGGCGAGATGTGCTCGACCAGCGGCTTCAAGATGTGGCTCTACATGAAGCGGCCCGCCGACGCCTATGGCGCGCTGGCGTTCCTGCAGACCCAGCCTTATGTCGCGCGCGACAAAGTAGGTGTCATCGGCTGGTCGAACGGCGGCGGCGCCGTGCTGTTCACCGTGGCCAAGCGACCGAACAAGCCTGCCATCACCGGCCCGGACTTCCGCGCTGCGATTGCCTTCTATCCGGGCTCCTGCGACTCCCAAAGAGTCGGCACGGACTGGACCACCGCCGTGCCGCTGCTGATCCTGCAGGGGGAGAAGGACGTCTGGACGCCCGCCAAACCCTGCGAGGCCCTTGCCCAGCAGGCTGTCGCACTGGGCGGCCCGGTCGAGTTCCACGCCTATCCCGGCGCCTATCACGATTTCGACTGGCCGAATCTCAAGCGCAAGGAACTGACCTCCTACACCACGAGCAAAGGTGTCGTGCCCATCACCGGCGAAGATCCCGCCGCGCATGCCGACGCGATCCGGCGGGTGCAGGCCTTCCTTGCCCGGCATTTGACGCTATAGAGTCCCCTCACAAAGCGATTCTGAATTTCGCAGGAGGAAAGCATGGCCGGACCGCTCTCGGGTCTCACGATCGTCGAACTGGCCGGTATCGGTCCGGGGCCGATGTGCTCGATGATGCTGGGCGACATGGGCGCCGACGTGATCCGCGTCGACCGCACCAAGAGCCATGTCATGGATCGCCTCGCCGATCCCAAGTTCGCCGTGCACAACCGCAGCCGCCGTTCGG
The DNA here is from genome assembly GCA_903915535.1 of Enhydrobacter aerosaccus. GTDB lineage: Bacteria > Pseudomonadota > Alphaproteobacteria > Reyranellales > Reyranellaceae > Reyranella > Reyranella aerosaccus_C. The sequence continues at coordinate 29,175 of CAIWTJ010000104.1, read as the reverse complement.
TCTCGGTCGATCTTCAGAAGCCCGAGGGCGTCGAGGTCGTCCTGCGCCTGATCGCGAAGGCCGACGGCATGACCGAGCCGTTCCGTCCCGGCGTCGCCGAGCGGCTGGGCGTCGGTCCCGACGTCTGCCTCGCGCGCAATCCCAAGCTGGTCTACGGCCGCATGACCGGCTGGGGCCAGGAAGGCCCGCTCGCAAAGGCTGCCGGCCACGACATCAACTACATTGCCCTGACAGGCGCGCTGCACGCGATCGGCGGCAAGGACAAACCCGTACCGCCGCTCAATCTCGTCGGCGACTTCGGCGGCGGCGGCATGCTGCTGGCCTTCGGCATGGTCTGCGGACTCCTCGAGGCGCAGAAATCCGGCAAGGGCCAGGTTGTGGACGCCGCGATGGTCGATGGCGCGGCGTTGCTGCTGGGCGGCATCTACGGCATGGCGGGCGCGGGCCTGTGGAACGACGACGCGCGCGAGAGCAACATGCTGGATGGCGGCGCGCACTTCTACGGCACCTACGAGACCAGGGACGGCAAGTTCGTCTCGATCGGCTCGATCGAGCCGCAGTTCTACGACCTGCTGCTCGAGAAGACCGGATTGAAGGGTGAGACGTTGCCCGCCCAGATGGATCGCAAGTCCTGGGCACAATTCAAGAGCCGGCTCGAGAGCGTGTTCAAGGGCAAGACGCGCGACGAATGGTGCGCGATCATGGAAGGCACCGACATCTGCTTCGCCCCGGTACTCACCATGAAGGAAGCCTCGCAGCACGCCCACGCCAAGGCGCGCAACGCCTATGTCGACGTGCAGGGCTTCCCGCAGCCGGCCGCCGCGCCGCGCTTCTCGCGCACCAAGGAAAGCGTCAAAGGGCCCGCCGCCAAGCGCGGCCAGCACACCGATGAAGTGCTGGAGCAGAGCGGCTTCTCGGCCAAGGAGATCGGCGCGCTGAAGGCGGCGGGCATCGTCGGCGCGCAGTAGATGGTCCGCGCTTTCGAGCTCGCCTTCACCCAGCTCACCACCGATCCGAAGCTGCGCGGCGTGCTGTGGCAATCGCTGCTGCTGTCGCTGGTCCTGCAGATCGGCCTGATCGCACTGGCATGGTGGGGACTCGAGTCCTTCACCACGTTCAAGTGGCAGATACTCAACAGCGCCATCCGCTGGCTGGGCGGCAGCGCGGTGATCGTGCTGGCAGTCCTGCTGTTTCCCGCGAGCTTCGGCATTGTGGTGTCGATCTTCATGGAACGGATCGCCGACATCGTCGAGAGCAAGCACTATCCGCAGCTGGGGCGCGCGCGCGGCATCTCGATCTGGACCGGCGTCTGGACGGGCGTTGCCTTCCTGGTGGCGGTCATCCTCCTGAATTTACTTCTGCTGGTGCCCTATCTGATCGCCTTGATCTTCTTTGGCGCGGGCGCTGTCTTGTTCTATGCCCTCAACGGCTGGCTGACGGCGCGCATGTACTACGAGCAGGTAGCGTTGCGCCGCAGGAGCCCCGCCGACGTAAAGGCGTGGCGCAAGGCCAATGCCGGCATCCTGTGGCTGACCGGCATCGTCATCGTGTTCCTGGGTACCATCCCGGTGTTGAACCTCCTGGTCCCCGTCGTCGGCACGGCCGCCATGGTGCATGTGGCACAAACGCTCAAGGCGCCGGCGGCGCCCGGGCGACCCTTTAATCCACCGGCCTGAGCGCGCTAAAATTGCCCATGATCCGGGCCTTCCTCACCATCGCCGCCACCGCGCTCCTGCTCGTGGGCTGCGTCCAGGACTCGGCACCGCAATATTCCCTCACGGGCAACGAAGTCGGAATCTTCCGCTCGGCCAATGCCGGCCGGCCGATCGCGGTCAGCGACATCAAGGGCATGGACGAGCGCCAGCTCGCGGCCACGTTCGGCGCCGCCCGACTCGACCGCAAGGACGCTACCAGCCGCGTACTGCGCTACCAATCCGACGGCTGCACCATGTTCGTCTACCTGTCGGCCAACCGCGCCCAATATGTCGAGGCCTACGATCCGCAGCTGCGGCCGCTGATCAACGTCGACGCCTGCGCGGGCTCGGTCGCGGCGCAGCGGCGCGCCGCCTGATCTCTCTTCAGTGACAGCCGAGACAGGTGAGCGGCGCCTTGGCCTTCGCATCGCCCAGCCGCAGCGTCGCGTTCACCGCATAGGGCGTGCCCGCTAGTTCGGCTGCCATGCGATCGAGATAGGGCCGCGCCGTGGCGGTCTCGCCAAGCTGGAACCAGTTCTCGGCCAACGCCCCCAGGATCTCGCCGCGATCGTGCTCGCTGAGCTTGTTCCAGCGCGGCGTGTTGGCCTTCAGCGCGAACTCGAAATCTTCCAGCACGATGCGCGTCAGGCGATCGGCCGCAGCGCGATCGTAGGGACGAATGCCGTTTGCGAACGGCTGCAGGCCCGTTGCCCGCGGGATGCGCACGGCCAGGTCGTCGGGCGCCAGTTTGACCGCACGCATCATGTCGGCGATGCCCTTGTCACTCAGTTCGCGGCCTTCGGCGATCTCGCCCCGCCGGAACGCCTGACCTGCGAGGAACAATCTGCCATCGCCGCGCCAGACGAGCGCCTGGGCGTGATCGGGATCAGCGGCGAGCGTGTCGGCAATGGTCTGCATGGCACGGTCGAAGGACTCACGATCGCCGTCCATGCCCGCGAACATGTCCTCGCGTACCTTGAAGTCGAAGCGCACGGCAGCCTTCTCCCGGCCCGCGAGCTGCTGCCAGAGTTGGGACACCGCCGCCGTTCCGCGCGGATCGGCGATCATGTCGAGGTGGCCGAGGCCCGGTATCACCGAGACCTTGAGCGCGGGATTGAGAGAGGCAAGGAGCGGCGCGAACTGGTCGGCGACGAAAAGCTGGTCCTCTGCGCCCGCCACGACGACCATTGGGCGGTCGATGCGGGCGATACGCGCGCGCCAGTCGCGCCCGAGCTGCATGCCGGTCTGCAGACGATAGGAATAGACCGGTGTGCGGCTGTCGCTCGGTTTGGCCTCCGTCGCGAAGCGAACGATCGGCAGTCCCTGGAACCAGGGCAGGCCGACGGCATCCAGGACGCTGAGCGCCACAACACGTGGCACCGCGACGCTCACCCATCCGCCGGCGGCCGGCCGCGAGGTCGGCGAGTCCTGGGCGATGTACGGCGAGATCGCGATGTAGTCGTCGAAGTTCTGCCGATGAGGTCCGCTGGCGGTGCGCAAGACCAGGCCACCGCTCGCGGAGAATCCGATCAGGGTACGATGCGCGGGGGTCTCGGCGAACTTGAGGGCCTTGGTGAAGTCGACGAGATCGTCGTCGAGCTGGCCCTGATACGACGTGTCGCCGTTCAAGAAGCCGCTGCCGCCGTGGCCGCGCAGGCTGATCGCGTAGACGGTGGCGCCCGCGGCCTGCAGCGCCTGCGCACTCTTGTGCATGGAGATGCTGGCGCCGGAAGAGCCATGGATCAGGACGACGATGCGATCCGCGCGCCCGGGATAGAGGCGATAGGTGAGCGGTGCACCGTCGCGCGCCAACACTTTGCTGACCGGCGGCACCTCGGCGAAGTTCCAGCTCGCGATGCCGGGCAGCGAGTCGCCCGCCGCCAGGGTCGGCACCGGGCCTGGGGAATCGAACGCAATCACGGCGCCCATGCCACCGACGATGAGCAGCAGCACGGCGGCAAGGGCGCCAGCGCCGCGGCGCATCCATCGCCCGATCGCACCATCCGACGCACCGCGGGCACGCACGATGAGACCGGAGAGCCAACCCAGTCCGATACCGGCAATCGCCCCGCCGACCGCGCCCGACACGACGATCCAGAGCGGCATGGTCTTGAGCGCCGGCATCACGCCGAACAGGACGCCGAGCGCATACCGTGCGGCGAAGATCGACAGGCCGAACAGGAGCATGAACCAGCCTCCGGCGATCTCGAGGCGGCCATCCGGCAGCCCGCGCACTTGACGGCGTCGGCCGATCATCTGGCCGATGGGCAGCAGGACGAGCAGGGCCACCAGCCAGCCCGCGGCGGCCAGCACCGGCTGCGGCGATTGCAGCAGGCCTGCGACAGAGGTGCCGAGGCCCACCAGAGGCAGGATCGCCAGCCGGACCGGCGGTACGGTGCGCGGCCGCAGCCCGTACAGGCCGAGTGCCACGACAGCGGCCATGAGCGGCCACACCCACAAGGGCGTGTTGGTGACGATCTGGAACAATGACGGCACGACAGCCTCCCGCGTTACGAACTGCGGCTGACTTTCGGCGCTACCCCGAGGGCCGGCCATCTTGCTTGCGTGGAAGTGCTGGTCTTTTTCGCCATCGACCGGCAATCATCCGTTCACGATGCGCGAATCGCCCTATATCAGGTCGCTGCCCTACCACCTGCCGGGCGTGCTCGGCATGGCTGTCATCATGGCCGTCACCGGACCGTTCGGGACGTACTATCAAATGGGCATCGCCACCCGGCTGGCCTATTTCGGCATCATCGCCCTGCTGCACTGGATCCAGATCGTTGCCCTGGCGGCGTGGTTCGGCCGGATCGAGCCCCTCGACCGCTGGCCGCTGGCGATACGCATAGTGCTGGTCGGGCTCGTCGCGTCGGTGCCCGGCACGTTCGAGATCATCCTCGTGCATTCCTGGCTCTGGCGGACGATCCCCTGGTCGGCCGCGGGGTCGATCTATCCCGACAGCGCTTTCCTGACGGTCATCATCTCGGTGGTGTTCGGCCTGTTCGTCGAGCAACGATTGCGCGCCAGGGCCGACGCCGAACGCGCGCGGGTCGCGGATCTGCCGCAACCCAGCACGACCGGCGCCGCCCCGACCGACTTCTTCCGCCGCATTCCGCCGGCCTTGGGGCGCGACCTGCTGGCGCTCGAGATGGAGGACCACTACCTCCGCATCCACACCGCGCTCGGCAGCGATCTCGTCCTGCTGCGCTTACGCGACGCCATGGCGGAGTTGGGGCCAGGACGCGGCCGTCAGGTACATCGGTCATGGTGGGTGGCGGAAGGTGCCGTTGCGTCGGCCGAACGCGGCGCGCGGCCTCTGCTCGCGCTGAGGAACGGCCTGAAAGTGCCGGTGTCGAAGACCTACCGCGACGCGTTGAAGGAAGCCGGCTGGCTCTAACGCTGCTCGCGCCACAGATCGAGCTTCTCCTGGATCGGACGATCGGAGAAGGAGAAGAGGACGGCTTCGGTCTTGGGCTTGTGCACGACCTTGGCCCAGCTCGGCACGACGAAGTGGTCGCGCTTCCTCCATGCGAAGGTCTTGTCGCCGATCACGCTCTCGCCTTCGCCTTCGACCACCGAGAAGACGGTGCCGTCGGTCGAGCGATAGGGCGCGGTCTCGAAACCCCGGGGCAGGAGCTGCATGAAGGTGCCCATGGTGGCGATCGGGGCGCCGCCATTGGCCGGGTTGACGTAGCGCAGCTTGTAGCCGTGGCAGGCGTCGGGCGGCCCCGCCTTGGCAAGACCGTTCAGCGCTTCGCGCGTGCGCGCGTAAGGATAGTTGAAGATCGGCGAGGTCTGCCGGGCAGGCTTCCAGTCGACCGGCAACAGGCCGCTCGCGAACTTTGCATCGGATGTACCCTGGGGCGCCGTCACGACCTGCTCGTCGCTCTCGCCGTTCTCGGCGAAGCCCGCGTTGAACATCGCCACCAGCGGAATGTCGAGGCCGTCGAGCCAGACCATGGGCTTCGACGAATCGTTGCCGTGATCGTGCCAGGTCCAGGTCGGTGTGATCACGAAGTCGCCCTCGTGCATGATCGTGCGCTCGCCGTCGACGGCGGTGTAGGCGCCCTCGCCCTCGACGATGAACCGCAGCGCCGACTGCGTGTGCCGATGCGACGGCGCGACCTCGCCCGGCAGGATCAGCTGCAGGCCGGCATAGAGCGTCGGCGTGATGCAGGCGCTGCCCGGCATCGACGGATTCTCGAGGATCAGCACGCGGCGTACCGCTTCCTTGGCGGTGATCAGCGTGCCCGACTCCATCAGGAACGGCCGCACCTTTTCGTAGTCCCACGCGGCGGGAACATATTTCGGCGCCGGGCTTGGCGGCACGAGCTGGTGCAGCTGCTCCCAGAGCGGTGCCATCGAAAGACCGCCGATGCGCTCGTAGAAATCGCGGCGCGCGTTGTTGCGGGTGGGCGCGCCGTCCATGCTTCTACTCCGCAGCCACGCGCAGCGGCGGGGCGAGACGCGCGGCGGCACGAGTCGTTGCTCTGGCGCGGCACGCCTCGGCGAAAGCGCCGAACAATTTCATCGACACCGGATTTTCGGTCACGCGATGCTCGGGATGCCACTGCAGCGCCAGCGCAAAGGCCGGCGCGTCGGGCACGGTGAAGGCCTCGATCTGGCCGTCTTCGGCATAGGCTTCGACCTTCGCGCGCGGCGCCAGGCGATCAACGCCCTGCGCGTGCAGCGAATTCACCTTCAGGCAACGCTCGCCCAGCAGGCGATGCAGCAGGCCGTTCTCGACGATCTCGATGTCGTGTGCCGGTGCGTAGTTCTCGTCGGTGGTCGGCGCCTTGCGCGAACGGTGATCGAGTCGTCCTTCGACCTCGTGCACGAGCTGGTGCAAGGTGCCGCCCAGCGCCACGTTCACTTCCTGCGCGCCACGGCAGATCGCGATCAGCGGCACGCCGTGATCGATCGAATGACGGATCAGCGGCAGCGTGGTCGCATCGCGCGCCTGGTCATGCGCGGTGCCGTCGCGGCTCGGATCGCCTTCGTAATGGTGCGGCTCGACGTTCGACGGACTGCCGGTCAGGATCAGGCCGTCCAGCGTGTCGATCAGACGGTCGAGTGCCTCGGTCATGGCGTTGTCGCCGAATTCGGGACCGAAGGCCGGGATCAGGATCGGCAAGGCGCCCACGGCCCGGATCGCGGCCTGGACATATTTGTCGCCCACCGTGTGCATCCAGCCGCCCCGGCCGTTCGGCTTGAGGCAGGAAGAGATGCCCACGAGGGGCCGTATGGTCGCGCGATCCATTACCCGGTCGAATCCCACAAGTGAAACACCAGCAAAATAAGGGCTTTATCATCGCGCCGGGGGCCTGCCTTGGCAATTGCCGGTCGGCCGCACCTGCCCGCGTCTTGTGCAGTGCAGCCCTGCATGGTACCGCCCGCGGCCCCAACCATTAGGCAGATCATGACCGACACGCCCACGTCCGCCCCTCCCGCTCCCGGCCCGGCCCAGACCGGTCCGCTGACCCTGCATGGCCAATACATCAAGGACATGAGCTTCGAGAACCCGCGGGCGCCGCAGAGCCTGATCGAGCAGAAGCAGCCGCAGCTCACGCTCAACGTCACGGTCAACACCCGCCAGTTCGACGTGAAGACCTTCGAGGTCGCGCTCAGCATCGAGGCGAGCGCCCAGACGCCTGAAAAAGAGCCGCTGTTCATGCTCGAGCTGGTCTATGCCGGCACCGTGACCTTGGGTGCCGACGTCCCGCCGGAAGCTACCGGACCGCTGCTGTTCATCGAGACCGCGCGTCTGCTGTTTCCGTTCGCGCGCGCCATCGTGGCCAACGCCACCCGCGAAGCGGGCTTTCCGCCGCTCAATATCGCCCCGGTCGATTTCGTGGCGCTATATCGGCAGCAGCTCGATCAACAGGCTGGCGGCGTTCCCTCGCCGACGGTGCCCGGCGGACCAGTTGGTCACGCCTGAAGGGCGGTCACGCCTGAGGTAAAGGCTCCGCCTTCAGCCACAGCGCGGCCTCGCCGAGCTTCTTCACGAATTCGGCGTGGGCTGCCAGCTCCGCAATGCTCGCCGCATGCGGCCGCGGTGGCCGGATGGCAATCGCGGTTCCCCCCTCGACCCTGGCGCGCGCCGCAATCTCCGGCGCCAGACCTAGGTCGCGCTGCCGGCCGCCGCTCAGCTCGAGATAGACCTCCGCCAGCAATTCGGAATCGAGCAGCGCGCCGTGCTTGGTACGGCTCGAATTGTCGATGCCGAAACGCTCGCACAGGGCATCGAGGCTGGCGCGCTGGCCGGGGAACTTGCGCCGCGCCATCGTGACCGTGTCGACGTAAGGATTGGCAAGCTTGGGCTTGCCCAGCCGCGCCAGCTCGGCGTTGAGGAAGCCGATGTCGAACGATGCGTTGTGGATCACCAATTGGGCATCGCCGATGAATTCGAGGAAAGCATCTGCCTGATCCCCGAACAGCGGCTTGTCGGCCAGGAATTCGTCCGAGAGGCCGTGGATGTCCTGCGCGCCGGCCGGCATCAGCATTTCCGGATTGAAGTAGACGTGGAACGTCTTGCCGGTCGCGACCATGTTCATGATCTCGACGCAGCCCAGCTCGACCACCCGATGACCCGCCGCCGGATCGAGTCCCGTGGTTTCGGTATCCAGTACGATTTCCCGCATGAGTGGAGTCTAGCTCACTTGCGGGCGGCCCGCGCGAGATGGCCTGTGAATTTCTCGCGCCAGGGATGCGGCGGCCAGGAGCGCGCGGGCAGCCGCTTCAGCCGGTCGACGGCGCGTTGCAGCGCTGCCCGCGTCGGCGCGATCCCCATGCCGGTGGTTATAACGAACGTGGCCTTGCGGCGCTTGATCGAGTCCGGGACCTGCTGGCGCAGGATGCCCGCAAGTTTCTCCCGCGTCATGCCGGGCCGCGCCATAACGCGACGATGCTGCAGGAAGCCGGGCGCCGTCACCACGAGCGTGCCGTCGACCCGGCGCTCGCCCCGGCCCTCGAACAGAAGGGGGATATCGAGCACGACCAGCGGCACGCCCCGTTGCGACGCGCGCTTCAGGAAGGCGCGCTGCTTCTGGCCGACCAGAGGATGCACGATGGCTTCCAGCCTGCGCAGTGCCTCCTTGTTGCCGAAAACGCGCGCGCCCAACGCCTGACGGTCGAGCACGCCGTTCTTCACGACGCCGGGAAACGCCGCCTCGATCGGAGGGAGCGCGATGCCGCCCGGCGCCTGCAGCTGATGCACGGCCGCGTCGGCGTCGTACACGGGCACGCCCATCTGCCGCAGCATCTTCGCCGCGGTCGATTTGCCCATGCCGATCGAGCCGGTGAGCCCAACGATGACCATCGACCGACCTTACGGAACGATGATCGTCTGTCCCGTCGTCTTGCGGCTCTCGAGATCGATGTGCGCCTGACCGGCCTGGGCCAGCGGATAGCGCTGGTCGATGGCGATCTTGACCTTCTTGCTCTTCACCAGCTTGAACAGCGCCTTGGCCGACGCTTCGAGCTCCTTGCGGTCGGGCGTGTAGGCCCCGAGGCTGGGGCGCGTGAGATAGAGCGAACCCTTGGCGTTCAGGATGCCGACCTGCTGCGGCGGCACGGGACCCGAGGCATTGCCGAACGAGACCATCAGGCCGCGCGGCTGCAGGCAGTCGAGCGACGCCGTCCACGTATCCTTGCCGACGCCGTCGAACACGACGGGCACGCCCTTACCCTTGGTGATCTTCTTCACCGCGGCCACGATGTCTTCCTTGGTGTAGTCGATCACCCACTTGTAGCCGTTCTTCTTGGCGAGAGCGGCCTTCTCCGGCGACGACGTCGTGCCGATCACCTTGTAGCCGCGTGCCTTGGCCCATTGGCCGAACAGCAGGCCGACACCACCGGCGGCGGCATGAAACAGGATGATGTCACCCTTCTTCAGCCACGCCTTGGCGGTGCGATCGACGAGGTATTCCGTCGTCATGCCCTTCAGCATGATCGCCGCGGCCTGCTCGTCGCTCACGCCCTTGGGCACGTGCACGAGCTGGTCGACGCCCATCAGGCGCTCCTGGCAGTAGGCGCCCAGCACGCCACAGTACGCCACGCGGTCGCCCTTCTTGAAACCCTTGACCTTGGGCCCGACGGCCAGGATCACGCCGGCGGCCTCGCGGCCGACCGCATTCGGCAGTGGCGTCGCGTAGAGGCCCGAGCGCGTGTAGACGTCGATGAAGTTGAGGCCGATCGCCGTGTGCTTGATCTTCACCTGGCCGGGGCCGGGCGCGCCAACCTCGACGTCGGCCAGCTGCATCTTCTCCGGACCGCCATTCTCGTGAATCAGAATCGACTTTGACATTGAGCTCCCCTTTGGAGGTCCGACGTTCGCGCGGCAGCGCCGCCGCAACGTCCCTCTGTTATGGACATTGAGTATAGTGGCGGGCCTCTGGCGCGCCAATTGCGCCGAGCAGTCGCGTTGCGTCCCTGTTGTCAGGAGGGTTTATGGTCCGGCGTCGTTTCGTTCTTGCTGCAACGGGCGCCTTGCTGGCCGCCCCGGCCATTGTCCAGGCCCAGGAAACCCTCAAAAGCGCGAAGGCCTCCTACCGTCTGGTGACCTTGAGCCGGGCGCTGGAACAGCCTTGGGGCATGGCATTCCTGCCTGACGGGCGGATGCTGATCACCGAACGGCCGGGCCGGCTGCGCGTGTTCGCCGATGGCAAGCTCGACCCGGCACCCTTGTCCGGCGTCCCGAAAGTGTATGCGAGCGGCCAGGCCGGCCTGCTCGACATCTGCCTGCATCCCGCCTTTGACAAGAACAAGGTGCTCTACCTCTCCTATATTGCAGGCAGCAGCCGGCAGTCCGTGACTAGCGTGGCGCGGGCCGAGCTCGCCGACGGCGGGCTGGTGAACGTGAGCACGATCTTCGAGGCCCATCCCGGCGCCGGCGGCGCGCTCAATCTCGGCTCGCGCATCGTCTTCGACCGGGAAGGCCTGATGTACGTGAGCGTGGGCGATCGCTTCCAGATGAAGCGGGCGCAGGATCTCGGCGACCTCGCCGGAAAAATCGTGCGCTTGAAGGACGACGGCTCGGTGCCGGCGGACAATCCCTTCGTGAATCACAAGGGCGCCCGGCCGGAGATCTTCACCTGGGGCAATCGCAATCCGCAGGGCCTGGCGCTTCATCCCGTCACCGGCAAGATCTGGGAGGTCGAGCACGGTCCCAAGGGCGGCGACGAACTCAACATCCTGAAAGCCGGCGCCAACTACGGCTGGCCGCTCGCGACGCACGGCGTGAACTACGACGGCAGCAAGATCACCGATCACGCAAGCCTGCCCGGCATGGAAGATCCGCTGCGCTGGTGGGTTCCATCGATCTCGCCTTGCGGCCTCACCTTCTACACCGCGGACAAGTTTCCGGGCTGGACGGGATCGATCTTCACCGGTGCGTTGTCGAACAAGGCGCTGTTCCGCATCGACGTCGACGGCGAGAAATACCTCGGCGAGGAGCGCTTGCTCGTTGACCAGCTTCCCTTTATTCGCGACGTACGCCAAGGCCCTGACGGGCTGCTATATCTTGTCACAGAAGCCGACGATGGTGGATTGTACCGCCTCGAACCAGCGTAACCTTCCTGTTCCATGGCCCCCGCTTCCCTTTCCCCGCTCATCCTCGCCTCCACCAGCCCCTCCCGCCGCCAGCTCATGGCCAATGCCGGCCTCAGCTTCGAGATCGACCCCTCGGGCGTCGACGAAGAAGAAGTCACGCGTAGCCTGCTGGCCCAGCGTTCCTCGCCGCAGGAAATCGCCGAGGCCCTGGCCGAGATGAAGGCGCTTCGCGTCTCTTCCCGTCGTCCCGGCGCCTTCGTCGTCGGGGGCGATTCGACCCTGGCCAGCAACGGCCGCCTGTTCAACAAGCCGCCCGACATGGCCGCGGCGCGCAAGCAACTGCTGGCGCTGCGCGGCCAGACGCACGAGCTCTTCTCGTCGGTGGTCGTCGCGAAGAACGGCGCCCGGCTGTGGCACTGGAACGAGCGTGCGCGGCTCACCATGCGGCCGTTCAACGAGGCCTTCCTCGACACCTATCTCGCGCGCGCGGGCGACGCCGTGCTGACCAGCGTCGGTGCCTATCAGCTCGAAGGCCTGGGCGCGCATCTCTTCAGCCGCGTCGATGGCGACTACTTCACCATCCTCGGCCTGCCGTTGCTGCCGCTGCTCTCCTTCCTGGCAGGCCACGGCGTGGGCCTGGACAGGGCTGCGTGAGCGCGGCGTGAGCGGCGCCTACGACACGCTCCTCACCGAGGCGAAGGGCCGGCCCTTCGCCGCGATCGTCGGCTGGCCGGTCGAGCATTCGCGCTCGCCGGCGCTGCACGGCTTCTGGCTGAAGCAGCACGGCATCGACGCGCACTATGGCCGCTTGCCTGTCGAGCCCAACCGCGCAGCGCTCGAGACCTTGGTCGCCTTCCTGAAGAAGACGCCCAACGTGCGTGGCTGCAATCTCACCATGCCGCACAAGATCGATATCCTGCCGCTGCTCGACGTCATCGATCCGGCCGCCGCGCGCATTGGCGCGGTGAACACCGTGATCAAGCGGGCCGACGGCACGTTGGAAGGCCGCAACAGCGACGCCTTCGGCTTTCTCGCCGCCTTGATCGACGGTGCGCCACGCTGGACGGCCGCAAAGGGTCCGGTCGTCGTGCTGGGCGCCGGAGGCGCCGCGCGCGCCGTGGTCGCGAGCCTGGTGGATGCCGGCGTGCCCGAGCTGCGCCTGCTCAACCGCACGCAATCGTCAGCCGTCGAGCTTGGCACGGCCTTCACGCCGTCGGATGGCCGCCGCATCGCCATCGAGCGCTGGGAGGATCGCAACGCCGTCCTCGAGGACGCGACCTTGCTGGTCAATACGACGTCGCTCGGCATGAAGGGCCAGCCGCCGCTCGACATCGATCTCGCGCGCCTGCCCAAAGACGCCGCCGTCGACGACATCGTCACCGTGCCGCTCGAAACACCGCTGCTGGCCGCCGCCCGCGCCCGCGGCAACCGCTGCGTCGATGGGCTGGGCATGTTGCTGCACCAGGGCCGCATGGGCTTCGAGGCCTGGTTTGGCCAGAAGGTCGCCGTCAGCGACGCGCAGCGCGCAGCGGTGTTGGCAGCGTGACGGCAGAGAGCGATCCGCCGGAGGGATTCAAGCCGCTGTTCCGGTCGAGCCCGTTCCTCGATCACAACGGGCCGTTCTTCTTTCGCGAGAGTGCCGACGGCACGTTCGTGATCGGCCTGCGCATCCAGCCCAAGCACGCCAATGGCCGCGGCATCGCCCACGGCGGCCTGTTGATGACGATGTGCGACATCTCGCTGGGCTACCGCACGACGCGCAGCCAGACGCCGTCGCCGATGCTGACCACGGCCAGCGTCACGACGGATTTTGCCGGATCGGCGAAGATCGGCGACTGGGTCGAGGCCCATGTCGATGTCCAGAAAGTCGGCGGGCGTCTGGCCTTCGCCAACTGCTATCTGGTCTGCAATGGCGAACGCATCGTTCATGCGTCCGCCGTGTTTGCGCGATCGGGAGATCGGCCGAAGAGCTGATCTTCGGTTCTTATCTATTCTGGACCGCGTGGGCTCTCGCGCATATGAATGCGCTGCCGCCCACCAGCGCCAAGCGACGCTTAGCGCTTACTGATTCATCGAGCCGAAGAAGTCCTGGTTGGTCTTCGCGGTGCGCAGCTTGTCGAGCAGGAACTCGATCGCGTCGACGGCGCCCATCGGCATGAGGATGCGGCGCAGCACCCACATCTTCGAGAGCGTCGCGCGGTCGACCAGCAGCTCTTCCTTGCGGGTGCCCGACTTGGTGATGTCGATCGCCGGGAAGGTGCGCTTGTCGGAGACCTTGCGGTCGAGGATGATTTCCGAGTTACCGGTGCCCTTGAACTCTTCGAAGATGACTTCGTCCATTCGGCTGCCGGTATCGATCAAGGCCGTCGCGATGATGGTGAGCGAGCCGCCTTCCTCGATGTTGCGCGCGGCGCCGAAGAAGCGCTTCGGACGCTGCAGGGCGTTGGCGTCGACACCGCCGGTCAGCACCTTGCCGGAGCTCGGCACGACGGTGTTGTAGGCGCGGCCGAGGCGCGTGATGGAGTCGAGCAGGATCACAACGTCCTTCTTGTGCTCGACCAGGCGCTTGGCCTTCTCGATCACCATTTCGGCCACGGCGACATGCCGGCCCGCCGGCTCGTCGAAAGTCGAGCTTACGACCTCGCCCTTCACCGTGCGCTGCATGTCGGTCACTTCCTCGGGGCGCTCGTCGACGAGCAGCACCATGAGGAAGACCTCGGGATTGTTGGCGGTGATGGCGTGCGCGATGTTCTGCAGCAGCACCGTCTTGCCGGTACGCGGCGGCGACACGATCAGGGCGCGCTGGCCCTTGCCGATCGGCGCGATCAGGTCGATCACGCGGGTCGAAATGTCGAGCTGCTGCTGCGGCGTGGAGCCTGCCTTCTTGGTGAGCGTGCCGGTGCGGCGGCTGCCGCTCGAGACACGGCCCGAGGAGGTGGCGCGCGAGCCGCCTTCCTCTTCCTTCACGGCCGGCGCCATGACGGCGGAGCCGCCGTCGATCTCGAGCTTCAGCTTCTCGTCGGGATAGAGCGGCGTCAGCGAGTCGAAGTTGATGCGGTGGCGCAGCGCGTCGGGATCGTCGAAGTTGATCTTGTTGATCTGCACCATGGCGAAGTAGCGCTCGCCGTCCTTGGGCGCGCGGATCTCACCTTCCACCGTGTCGCCGGTGCGCAGGCTGAACTTACGGACCTGGGTCGGGCTGACGTAGATGTCGTCGGCGCCGGGCAGGTAATTTGCCTCGGTCGAGCGCAGGTAGCCGAAGCCGTCGGGGATCACCTCGATGGTGCCGATGCCGGTGATCACCTCGTCCGCGGCGGCGACCTTCTGCAGGATCGCGAACATCAGTTCCTGGCGGCGCATCGAGGCTGCGCCTTCGACGCCCTGCTCTTCGGCAAAGGCCAGGAGTTCGGGGGGCTTCTTCTTCTTGAGGTCCTGGAGATTCATAACTCTTCAATCGTTGGAAAATAACGCACGCGCTTGAACGACCGGGCGGCCGAGCTTGGTAAAACAGCGCAGTTAACGTTCAGAATGGGTCCCGTCGTTCACCGCCGGGGAGGCAGCGCCAGGGACCCTGGGTGGCGTTTATATAGGGATTCGGGCGCAGACTGTCAAAGGGCCGCCCGCACCCTTCAGTCCCTCTCCGCCAGCATCTCGGCGTAGCGGAAGATCTCGGTGTGGTCGGAGCCCTTGCCCAGCTTCACATCGGCGTCGTTCCAGTAGGCCACGGCCTGCTCGAGGCCGGGCATCCTGAGCTTCAGGAACTTGGCGACATCGCCCGCGGTGCGCAGGTCCTTGGCCATCAGGCTGGTGGCGAAGCCCGCCGCAAAGGCGCGCGACACGACCTGCTGCCGACCCTTCACCTCGGTGGCGTTGCTCTTGCCGGTCGAGGTGTTGAACACGTCGACCATGGTGCCAGGATCGAGACCGAACGCCTCACCCACCACCAGCGCCTCGCACATCGCCACGAGTCCTGCCGCCGAGAGATAGTTGTTCAGCGCCTTCAGCGCATGACCGGCGCCGGCCGGACCGCAGAGCGTGATGGTCTTGCCCATGGCGCCGAACACCGGCCGCGCGCGTTCGAGATCGGCAGCACCGCCGCCCACCATGATGCTGAGCGAGCCGTCGACCGCACGCTTCACGCCGCCCGACACCGGCGCATCGAGCAGCGCCAGGCCCTTTGCCGCGAGATCGCGCGCCAGCTTCTGCGTGTCGACCGGATTGGACGAGCTCATGTCGAGCACCAGCGCGCCCGGCGCAAGACCGTCGACCGCGGGGTCGCGGCCTTCGAGCACCGCCTGGCGCACGATCTTGCCGTCCGGCAGCATGGTAATCAGCGCCGACGCCCCTTGCGCCGCGGCCTTTGCCGAGGCCGTTGCCAGCGCCGAGGGATGGGCGCCGACGAAATCCGACACGGCCTTCTGCGAGACGTCGAACACCCTGAGCTTGAAGCCCGCTTCGACGAGCCGCGTCGCCATCGGGCGTCCCATCATGCCGAGACCGATGAAGGCGATGGTGGCAGGCGGGGCGAGCGGGGTCATGACGGCACTCCTGAGGTGAGGTCGTATTCATAGAACGGCAGGAACCGGCCGGGAATCGCATCCGACGGCTCGTTTCGCAGGAAGCGCGCGCCCATGCGCTCGTAGAACGGCGCGGCGTTGACATCGGCCAGGATCGTCATGCGCCGATGGCCGAGTTTGCGCGCGAGGTCCGTCGCCGCCTCGAACAGCAGGCGCCCGGTCCCGCTGCCCATGGCAGCGGGCTCGACGAACATCAGCGCAAGCTCGGCGGCGTCAGCGTCGCGGCCAACGCTGACCGTGCCGATGGTCCGGCCGGCCCCGTCGACTGCCACCAGCACGCGGCCCTCCGCGATGCTCGCCTCGCTCATCGTCAGCGACGGCACGCAGAGCGCCATGAAGGCCGCGTCATAGCCCCAATGCGCCTTCGAGCGAAGACAGAGCGCGGTGAGCTGGCCGGCTTCGCCCGCCCGCGCACCGCGTATCCTGGCGATCAGATGCCGCGGTCCTTGAAGACGCCGCTCGCGGTCTTGAAGGCGTCGAGGCTGGCGGGAATGCCGCAGTAGATCGCGACCTGCAGGAAGATCTCCTTGATCTCTGCCTTGGTCAGGCCGTTGTTCAGCGCACCGTTGATGTGCAGCTTGAGCTCGGGTCCGCGGTTGAGGGCGGCCAGCATGGCGAGGTTCAGCATCGAGCGCGTCTTCTTCGGCAGACCCGGCCGCGTCCAGGCATAGCCCCAGCAATATTCGGTGGTGATGTCCTGGAACGACATCATGAACTCGTCGTTGGCGGCGCCGGCCATCGAATTGTCGACATAGGCGGCACCCAGCACTTCCTTGCGCATCTTCATGCCCGCGTCGTAGAGCTTCTTGTTGCGCGGGTTGGGCTTCGCTTTGGTTTTTGCCTTGGCCTTGGCCATCTGATCCTCCGTTGAAAACGGACGGACCATAGACCCGGCGCGAACTACGCCGCTACAGGAGCCTTTTCCGTAGCCCCGATGCCCTTTGCGCGGGCACGCTGGCAGAGCTCGTCGATCGTGATCGTGTCGAGCTTGGTCATCAGGTCTTCGCGCAGCTTCTCCCAGGTCGGCCAGACGATCTCGTGGGCCAGCGGCGAGCCCACCGACAAGTCATTGGGCTCGGTCTCGGCTTCGAGCATCCGGACCACCCGGACCACTTCGCCCAGCGTGATCTGCGAGCGGTCGCGGCCGAGGCGATAGCCGCCACGCGGACCGCGCTTGCCCGACAGGATGCCGGCACGCACTAGATGTTGGAGGACCTGCTCGAGGTAACGCTTGGGAATGCGTTGCCGCTCGGTGATGTCACCGCTGCGCACCGGATGCTCCCCGACGTGGAAGGCCACGTCGAGCACTGCCTCGATGGCGAACATCGTCTTTTTGCTGAGCCGAGGCATACCCGCGTCCGTCTTAGCCCCCGTCGTATCAGGCCTTTCGGGTCGGCTCCGCGGAAACCCCCGTCGAGCCGAAGCCGCCGCCGCCGCGGTCCGTTCGGCCGAGTTCCTTGACCTCGGTCCAGACAGCCCGCGCGTGACGCGCCACGACGAGCTGTGCAATTCGCATGCCGCGGGTGATGCGGAAGGGCTCCTTGCCGAGGTTGATCAGGATCACGCCCACCTCGCCGCGATAGTCGGCGTCGATGGTTCCGGGCGCATTGGCGACCGTGATGCCGTTCTTGGCGGCCAGCCCGGAGCGCGGGCGGACCTGGGCCTCGAAGCCCACCGGCAGGGCAATCGAGATGCCGGTCGGGACGATCTTCCGGTCCATCGGCGCCAGCTCGATGTCCTGGTCGATCGCGGCCAGAAGATCGGCACCGGCCGCGGCGGCGGTGGCGTAGTCGGGAAGCGCGAGGTCATGCCCATGCGGCAGGCGAACGATCTCGATCTCGACTCGTTCGACGTCGGCCATGTTCGCTTACTCCGCAGCCTTCACGGCGCGCGGACGGCCGAGTTGTTGGGCAATCCTGTCGGCCAGCCGGGCCGCTACTTCGTCCTTGGCCAGGGTGGGCCACTCCTCGACGCCGTCGGCGGTGACCAGGTGAACCGTATTGCGTTCGCCGCCGAACGTGCCCGTCGCGGGCGACACATCGTTGGCCACGATCCAGTCGCAGCCCTTGCGCGTGCGCTTGTCGATGGCGTTGGCGACGAGGTTCTCGGTTTCGGCAGCGAAGCCCACCACGAGGGTCGGGCGCTGCGCGCCGGGCTTGGATACGGTCGCGAGGATGTCGGGATTGGGCGTGAGTTCGAGCGCGGGCGGCGGCGCGCCCGGCTTCTTCTTGATCTTCGCATCGGCGGGTTTGGCCGACTTCCAGTCGGCGACGGCGGCGGCGAAGATCGCCACGTCCAGCTTGCCAGCGGCGAGACAGGCCTCGAGCATCTGGTCGGCCGACTCGATCTTCACGAGCTTCACGCCCACAGGATCGGCGACGTTCACCGGGCCGCTGACCAGCGTCACGTCGGCGCCGAGCCGCGCCAACGCCGAGGCGATGGCGTGGCCCTGCTTGCCCGACGAGTGATTGGAGATATAGCGGACCGGATCGATCGCCTCGCGCGTCGGACCCGAGGTCACGAGCGCGCGCTTGCCCTTGAGGGCACTGCTCGTCGTCAGCAGCGCTTCGATGGCGGTCACGATCTCCGCCGGCTCGGACATGCGGCCGGGACCGTATTCGTTGCAGGCCATCGCGCCGTCGTTGGGGCCGACGAAGGTGATGCCGCGCTTCTTCAGGGTCTCGACGTTGGCCACGGTCGCGGCGTGCGACCACATGCGGACGTTCATCGCGGGCGCGG
Organism: Enhydrobacter aerosaccus; assembly: GCA_903915535.1. Classification (GTDB taxonomy): domain Bacteria; phylum Pseudomonadota; class Alphaproteobacteria; order Reyranellales; family Reyranellaceae; genus Reyranella; species Reyranella aerosaccus_C. The sequence continues at coordinate 10,616 of CAIWTJ010000104.1, read as the reverse complement.
CCAGCACCGGCTTGTCGGTGGCCAGCAGCACGGTGGCGGCAAGATCGTCGGCCATGCCGGCCGCCATGCGCGCCAGGATGTTGGCGGTCGCGGGCGCGACCACGAGAAGATCGGCGTCGCGTGACAGCTGGATGTGGCCCATCTCGCTCTCGTCAGTCAGCGAGAACATGTCGGTGTAGACCTTGTCTTCGCTCAGCGCCTGAAGCGACAGCGGCGTCACGAACCTGGCACCTGCATCGGTCAGCACGCAGCGCACGTGCGCGCCCTGGCCGCGCAGCTTGCGAATGAGGTCATGGCACTTGAAGGCCGCGATACCGCCCGCGACGATCAGGAGAACCCGCTTGCCGTTCAACATGGGCTTGAGGATATCACAACAGCCGGCTGGCGAAAGTATAGAGCCCGGTCAGCAGCAGGGCCCAGAACACGACCAGCCGGAATTGCTCGATCGACAGCCGCTGGCGGATCAGGGCGCCAACTGTCTGGCCGCCGACGGCCGGCACGATCGCGATGGCCGACACGATCACGTGATGCTGGTCGAGCAGGCCGAATCTCAGCAGGGACGCCGTGAGCACCAGCGAGGCGATGCTCACGATGACGCCAAGGCTTTGCACAAGCTCGACCGGCTTGACGTCGAGACCTTGCATATAAGGCATCAGCGGCACGACCGGCACGCCGATCAGGCCCGCAACAACGCCCGAGATCACGCCGATGACGGGGGCCAGCGGCTTCTCGAGATCGGCATGGATGTGCAGCCGGATGCGCAGCAGCCCGAGGCCGCCATAGACCACCAGGATCGTGGCCAGGACCAGGAATGCCCATTGCGGCGTCTTCCGGCCGATCAGCCACATGGTGAGGAAGAGCGTGAGGGTCATCGGCACGATCAGCGGCCACTGCCGCCGCACGATCTTCTTGAAATGCCCGCCCACCGCAGCCTGCCAAAGATTGGCGGCGACCGTCGGCAGCGCAATCAGCGCGATCATGTCGGAGAGCGGCAGGAGAAACGAGGTGAGCGCGAGCGTGATGGTCGGCAAGCCGATGCCGACGAGGCCTTTGACGATTCCGGCGATGAAGAAGACTCCGAGCACGAAAGCGATGGCTTCGGTGCTCATCAGTGCCGGAACCAGGCGACGATCGCCACCGCGAGCGCCAGCACGGCCACGACTTCCGCGAAGCCGACCCGCGCCCAGAGCCGCGAGGTCAGCGACGACGGCGGAGTCACAACCTCCGCCTCGGCCTTGCGCCGTTCGCGCTCGGCCACGAGATGCAGGCTCTCGATCAGGCGGGGCAGGCGGCGCAAGCCCTGCGTCAGATCCTCGACCGCGCGACTGATCGTGGCGCGCGGGCCGAAGTGCGTGCGCATCCAATCCTCGATCAGCGGCCGCGCCAGTTCCCAGATGTTGACCGTGGGGTTGAGGCGCGTGCCCATTCCCTCGGCCATCAGCATGGTCTTCTGCAACAGCAGCAGCTGCGGCTGCACGGTCATCTCGAACTGCTCGGTGACCCGCAGCAACTGGGCCAGCAGGCGCGCGATGGAAATCTGGTGGCTGGGCTTGCCGAAGATCGGCTCGCCGATCGAGCGGCAGGCCTGCGCGAACATCTCGAGCGACTGGTCGGGCGACACGTAGCCCGCGCGGAACTGGACCTCGGCCACGGCGCGGTAGTCTCGGCGCAGGAAGGCCACCAGCAGCTCGGCGAGATAGCCGCGCGTGTCCTCGTCGACGCGGCCCATGATGCCGAAGTCGACCGGCACGATGCGGCCCTCGCGATCGACGAAGGCGTTGCCGCCGTGCATGTCGGCATGGAAGAAGCCGTCGCGGAACACCTGATAGAAGAACGCCTCGGCGCACTTGCGCATGACGACGTCGGGATCGTGGCCCGCCGCCGCAATGGCCGCGCGATCGCCGATCGGCGTGCCGTCGATGCGCTCCAGCGTGAGCACGCGCTCGGCGGTGCGGTCCCAGTCGATGAGGGGGGCGCGATAGCTCTCGTCGTCGCGGAAGTTCTCGCCCAGCTCCTCCGCCGCGGCGGCTTCCAGGCGCAGGTCCATCTCGATGCGCACGATCTCGGCGAAGGCACGCACCGACTCGACCGGCTTGAGGCGCCGGAAGCGCGGCTGGGTGCGCTCGACCAGCTCGGCAATCCAGTAGAAAAGATCGAGGTCCTGCGCGAAGGCGCGCTCGATGCCGGGCCGCAAGACCTTCACGGCGACATCGCGGCCATCGGTCGTGACGGCAAAATGCACCTGCGCGATCGATGCCGCGGCGACCGGCACGTCGTCGAACGCCGAGAACAGCGCGCCGAGCGGCTGTCCCAGCTCGCGCTCGATGATGGCGCGGGCCTCCGCACCCGGGAAGGCCGGCAGATGATCCTGCAGGCGCCCGAGGTCGGTCGCGACTTCTTCGTTCAGGAGATCTGCGCGCGTCGACAGCGCCTGGCCGAGCTTGATGAAGCACGGCCCCATGTCCTGCAGCGCCGCCGCCAGCCGCTCGCCCGGCCGGCGCTTGTCGCTGCGCGAGCGGAAGAGACGCGCCCAGGCGATCAGCGCGGGCGCGATGCCCAGCGTCTCGAGCGGGAACAGCGCATCGTGCCGCGCGAAGCTGAGCGCGAGCGTCAGCAGACGCCAACTGTTGCGGAGCGCGCGGAACATCCTACAGCCGCCAGCCCGAGTGCAGCGCCACGATGCCCATCGTCATGTTGCGCCACGCGACGTTGCCGAAGCCCGCGGTCTTCATGCGCTGGGCGAGCTCATGCTGCGGCGGGAAGCGGCGGATGCTTTCGTGCAGGTAGCGATAGGACTCCGCGTCGCGGGCGATGATCCGGCCGAAGAACGGCAGCGCGCGCTCGGAATAGGAATCGTAGGCCCGCGCCATCGGGGCCGACGTCACCTTGCTGAACTCGAGGCAGTAGAAGCGCCCGCCCGGCTTCAGCACGCGATAGGCATCGCGCAGCGCCTTGTCGATGTCGGTGACGTTGCGCAGGCCGAACGCGATCGTGTAGCCGTCGAACGAGCCATCGGGAAACGGCAGGCTCTCGGCATCGCCCGTCGTCCAGGTGAGGCCCTGCAGCAGGCCGCGGTCGACGGCGCGGTCGCGGCCGACCGACAGCATCGCGGCATTGATGTCGCAGACCGTGACGTCGGCGCGGTCTCCCTGCCGCTTCAGGATCCGGAAGGCGATGTCGCCGGTGCCGCCCGCCACGTCGAGGAACTTCTCGCCGGGCCGCGGGTTCACCACGTCGATCAACGTATTCTTCCAGAGCCGGTGCACCCCGCCCGACATCAGGTCGTTCATCAGGTCGTAGCGCGGCGCCACGCTCTCGAAGACCTGGCGCACCATGCCAGCCTTCTCCGCCGCCGGCACGTCGCGGTAGCCGAAGGACGCGCTTTGCGGGCCGTCCGGATCGGGGGTATCGCTGGGCCTGTCGATCATGGGGCGCAACCTAGAGGAATCGCCATGCTGCTGAAAGACCGGGTGATGCTGATCACCAATGTCGAAAAGTTCGCTGGTCACGGCACCACGCGCGTCGCTTTGGCCCAGGGCGCGACGGTTTTGGCGCACGATCCCTCGTTTGAGGCCGCCGCCGCCCGCCACAAGTACGAAAGCCAGTTCCCCGGCGCCCAGGCGCTGCCCGCGACCGAACCCGCCCTCCTGGTCGAGCAGGCGCTGAAGCGGCACGGTCATATCGACGCGCTGGTCAACAACGATGCCTATCCGGCGCTCCGCGCCCCGCTCGCCGAAGCGCGGCTGGAGGACTATCGCGACGCCCTGGAGATCATGGCCGTGCGGCCCTTCCATCTCGCACAGCTGGTGGCGCCGTCGATGCGCAAACGCAAGACGGGCCGCATCGTCTTCGTGTCGTCGGCCGCGCCGCTGCGCGGCATCGCCAACTACGCCCCCTACGTCTCGGCCCGCGCCGCGGCCAATGGCCTGGTCTCCTCGCTCGCCAAGGAGCTTGGCCGCGACGGCATCACGGTGAATGCGGTAGGCTCGAACTATGTCGAGAACCCCGATTACTTTCCGCCGGCCCTGCTCGCCAACAAGGACGCCATGGCCAAGATGACGTCGCAGATCCCGCTCGGCCGGCTCGGCAAGTCCCACGAACTGGGCGCCTCGATCTGCTTCCTGTGCTCCGACGGCGCGGGCTTCATCACCGGCCACGTCCTGCCGCACGCCGGCGGCTGGGCCTGAGGAGCGAACGGTGAGAACGCAGGTTGCGATCATCGGCGCGGGGCCGGCCGGCCTGCTGCTGGGCCAGCTGCTGCACAGCTACGGCATCGACACGATCATCCTCGAGCGCCAGACGCGCGACTATGTGCTGGCGCGCATCCGCGCCGGCGTGCTCGAGCAGGGCACCGTCGGCCTGCTCGAACAGGTGGGCGTGGCCGATCGGCTGCACAGGGAGTGCCTGGTGCATGACGGCGTCGAGCTGGCGTTCGGCGGATCGCGTCACCGCATCGACATGAAGCAGGCGACCGGCGGCAAGACGGTCACCGTCTACGGCCAGACCGAGGTCACGCGCGATCTCATGAACGCGCGCGCCACGGCCGGCCTCGCCACCGTGTTCGAGGCCGCCGACGTGAGCCTGCACGATTTCGACGGCACGTCGCCGCGCGTGCGTTACACCAAGGATGGCGCCAGCCACGAGATCGCCTGCGACTTCATCGCGGGCTGCGACGGCTTCCATGGCGTGAGCCGCCAGAGCGTGAAACCGGCGGCGCTCGAGATCTTCGAGCGCACCTATCCCTTCGGCTGGCTGGGGGTGCTGTCGGAAACGCCGCCGGTCTCGCCCGAGCTGATCTACGTCAATCACCCGCGCGGCTTTGCGCTGTGCTCGATGCGCTCGCTGACGCGCAGCCGCTACTACGTGCAATGCCGACTGGACGACCATGTCGACAATTGGCCCGACGGGAAATTCTGGGACGAGCTGAAGCACCGCCTCGATGCGAAGGCTGCCGACACGATCGTCACCGGTCCGTCGATCGAGAAGAGCATCGCGCCCTTGCGCAGCTTCGTTGCCGAGCCGATGCGCTTCGGCCGGCTGTTCCTCGCCGGCGACGCCGCGCACATCGTGCCGCCCACCGGCGCCAAGGGACTCAACCTCGCCGCCAGCGACGTGCACTATCTCTCGAACGCGTTGCGCGAGTTCTACGTGGAGAAGTCCCCGGCCGGGATCGACGATTATTCGCGCCGCGCGCTCGCCCGCGTCTGGAAGGCCGAGCGCTTCTCCTGGTGGATGACCACGATGCTCCACCGCTTCCCCGACACCGACGCCTTCAGCGCCCGCATCCAGCTGGCCGAGCTGAACTATCTCGTGGCCTCGAAAGCCGCGACCGAGGCCATGTCCGAGAATTACGTGGGCCTGCCCTACTGACCCGTCCCAAACATGGGACCTGTCCCAGAATTGTCCCAGGATCCTGGGACACCTTCGATGCCGATGGCACAAGGCTTTTAGGGCGATTGTCCCGGATTCCGCCCCACCCCCTGCGCCACAGAATTGTTCTCGGACAGGCGGGAGAAACGCCGTGAACTCTCTCTTCCCTCCCCCGAAGACGGGGGAGGGAGGTTGAGAGTTCAGGGGCAGGCCGGTGTCGGGAAGATCGAGACTTCCTTGGCCTCGAACAGCAGCTTCACGTTGTAGCGCGTCACGACCTGGCGCACGACGGCGCCCGATTCGTGGAGCAGCCAGAACTCGTCGCCGAATTCGTTGAACTCCGGCACCTGGCGCTTCAGCGCCCACAATTTGCCGGCGGCGAAATCCTTGGGCGCCTTCAGCTCCTTGGGCAGGCCGCCTGCGATCGACGAGTCCTCGGCCGCGAGACGCGTGAAGATCTGCTTGATCGGCTTGTGGAAGCGATACATCTCGACCGCGCCGATCTCGATCTTGCCCGGCTTGTTGGCCATCAGCGCCTCGACCAGTGCCGCGCGCGCCGCGGCCGGCGCCAGCGTTCCCGCCGGCAACGCGCTGTCCTGCTTGTACCGGCTCAGCACCGTGTGCAGCTGGCCGGGCTCCGTGCCCAGGGTCGCGGTACCGTTGGCGGTATCGATGCGCGCATCGTGGCGCAGCCGCGTCTGATACTTGAGCGTGGCACCGTCGAGCGCCTCCTGGGCACTCACCTTCTCCTCGATGCGCTCGGACTTCTCGGTGATCGTCTTGGCCGACGCATTCTTGCGCTCGATCGCCAGCACCAGGATCTCGCCGAAGGAGCGTTCCTTGCAGCTGCTCGACAGGGTGGAAGAGGCCTGCCCTTCGGCATAGGCGGCCTTGTCCTCCTTGAACGGCTTCACCTCATAGGTGACGGAACTGCCCCTCAGCCCGTCCGCATGCGCGACCGGGCCCATCAGACTGAGCATCACAAACAGGGGAATTGGAGAGCGCATAGCCACCATTGGGCGGAGAGGATACTCTAGTGGCTGGGCTTTGCGGAGGGGAACATCGTGAGCCAGCCCGTGCCGTCGCGTTACCATGCGTTGGACAGTCTGCGCGCCTCGATGATGTTCCTCGGCATCGTCCTGCACGCGATGGTGGGCTATGCCTACAACAGCCCTTGGCTGATCCGGCCGCTCGAGAGGACGAGTTGGTTCGATCCGGCGATCCTCTTCATCCACGCCTTCCGCATGCCCGTGTTCTACGCCATGGCGGGCTTCCTGACCGCCCTGCTGCTCGAGCGCTATGGCTGGCGGCGGGCGGTCGTGAACCGGTTCTGGCGCATCGCCGTGCCGTTCGTCCTCGGCTGCCTGCTGCTCGTGCCGTTGATGTTCTTCCTCGCCGCCTTCGCGAAAACCGGCACCGCAGAGGGCGCGTGGGTTTTTCTCTTCTCGGGGCGCTTCCTGTCGATGGCGCATCCCATCCATCTCTGGTTCCTGGAATATCTGCTGCTGCTCTATGCCGTGGCCGCGGTGTTGCTTGTGCTGACGTCACTGCTGCCCGGACAGCTCCGGCGCGCCGGTCTCGCGCTGTTCCGATATGGCTTTCAGGCCGTGTGGGCGCCGCTGCCGATGGCCCTCCTGTCCTACGCCGCCCTGCTGCAGAGCCCGTGGCCGGGACTGCAGGATCCGCCGTCCTTCGCGCCCGTGCCGATCATCCTGTTCGCCTACGCGGTGCCGTTTTTCTTCGGCTGGCTACTCTACCAGGCGCGCGACTTGATGGACGTGCTGAACCGGCGGGCCTGGTTCTACGGCCTGCTCGGTCTCTTCCTCTGCGTCGCCTATGTGGTGCTGCTTTTGTCGCTGCCGCGCACGGGTGCGACCTTCCATCTTTTCCGCGCGGTGCTGGCGCTCGCCATGTGGTGCCTGATCTTCGGCATCACCGGCCTCTTCCTGCGCTACTTCTCGGGCCATAGCCCGCTGTGGCGATATCTCTGCGACTCGTCCTACTTCATCTATCTCGCACACCTGCCCATGATCCTGCTGCTGCAGCTGGTGACCTTCCACGTGCCGCTGCCCGCGGTCATCCTGGCGCCCCTGGTCCTGGTCGCGACGGTCGCGGTGCTTCTGCCGGTCTACGCCTTTGCGGTGCGGCCGACCTTCGTCGGCGCCCTTCTCAACGGGCGCAGATATCCGGTGGCGATCCGGCCGGTGGCTGCCGTGGCTACGTGAAGGCGACGCGCGCGACGCTGATCGCCACGACGAGCAGCGCCGAGGCAATCACGCAGGAGGCGACGAAGCGATTCAGCGGAAGGCTTCTTCCCATGCTTTCCTCCGGCGGCTCCTCACCCTTCGAGACGCATCGCTGCGCGATGCTCCTCAGGGTGAGGTGGTGCGATTGAGACTCTACTCAAACCGACTCAGCTGAAGGCCTCTTCCCACGAGCCCTTCGTCGACGCCTTGGAGTACTCCGTGGCGCGGTTCTCGAAGAAGTTGGTGTGCTCGATGGCGTTGAGCATCTGGTCCATCCACGGCAGCGGATTCTTGGCGTCCTTGCGGTAGATCGGCTGCAGGCCGAGCTGCGTCAGGCGACGGTCGGCGATGAAGCGGATGTAGCGCTTCACGTCGGTCGCGGTCATGCCCTCGATGCCGTCGAGCTCGAAGGCGAGATCGATGAAGGCGTCCTCATGCTCGACGATGGTCGAGCAGGCGACATAGAGCTCGCGCTGCAGGTCCTCGTCCCACACTTCCGGGTTTTCCTGGATGAAGGTGCGGAACAGCTTGATGATCGAGTTGCAGTGCAGCGTCTCGTCGCGCACCGACCAGGTCACGATCTGGCCCATGCCCTTCATCTTGTTGAAGCGCGGGAAGTTCATCAGCATCGCGAACGACGCGAACAGCTGCAGGCCCTCGGTGAAGGCGCCGAACACGGCGAGCGTCTTGGCGATGTCGCGCTTCGAATCGACGTTGAAGCCCTGCATGTAGTCGTACTTGTCCTTCATCTCCTTGACGGTGAGGAAGACCGAGTACTCCGTTTCCGGCATGCCGATGGTGTCGAGCAGATGGCTGTAGGCGGCCACGTGCACCGTCTCCATCGCCGAGAAGGCGGCCAGCATCATCTGCACTTCCGTGGGTTTGAAGACCCGCGAATAGTGCCGCATGTAGCAGTTGTTCACCTCGACGTCGGCCTGGGTGAAGAAGCGGAAGATCTGCGTCAGCAGATGCTGCTCGCTGGCCGTCAGCTTGTTGCGCCAGTCCTTCACGTCGTCCGCGAGGGGCACTTCCTCCGGCAGCCAGTGGATGCGCTGCTGGGTCAGCCAGGCGTCGTAGGCCCACGGATAGTGGAACGGCTTGTAGATCGGCTTGGCGTCGAGGAGGGACATGCGGAAATTTCCAAACGGTCTAAATGTTTCCGTCGTCTCGACCGGAGCGAAGCGGAGTGGAGAGACCTTTTTTCGACGAAATCAAATCGCCGATAAAAGGTCCCTCCACTCCGCCGCGCTGCGCGCGTCTCCGGTCGGGATGACGAGTTAAATTACTGGCAGCTCAGGCACTCTTCGTAGTTGTTGGACTCTGCCGCCGGCGGCGTGCCGATCGGCAGAGTCGTGGGGGCGCCGGCAGGTGTCGCGTAGGCGTGGTCGAGAATCTTCTCGGCGACGGCGTCGTTCGACACGACGTCGGCGCGCTGGATGGAAAGCGAGCGGCAGTAGTAAAGGCTCTTCACGCCGCGCTTCCAGGCCATCATGTGGATCTGGTGCAGGTCGCGCTTATGCACGTCGCCCGGCAGGAAGATGTTCAGCGACTGGCTCTGGCAGATGTAGGGCGCGCGGTCGGCCGCGTGCTCGATCAGCCAGCGCTGGTCGATCTCGAAGGCGGTCTTGAAGACGGCCTTCTCGTGATCGTCGAGGCAGTCGAGGTTCCGGACCGAACCCTGGTCGGTCATGATCGCGGTCCAGGTTTCCTCGTCGTTGCGGCCCTTCTGCTCGAGGATTTTCTCGAGGTACTGGTTGCGCACCACGAAGGAGCCCGACAGCGTCTTGTGATTGTAGACGTTGGCCGCCGACGGCTCGATGCCGGCCGACGCGCCGCCGCAGATGATCGAGATCGACGCCGTGGGCGCGATCGCGATCTTGTTGGAGAAGCGCTCCTTGATGCCGAAGTCGGCGGCATCCGGGCACGCGCCGCGCTCGTCGGCGAGCGTGCGGGACGCCTCGTCGCACTGGCCGCGGATGTGCTTGAACATCTTCTTGTTCCAGACCTTGGCCATCACCGACTCGAGCGGGATGCCGTTGGCCTGCAGGAACGAGTGGAAGCCCATGATGCCGAGACCGACCGAACGCTCGCGCATGGCCGAGTAGGTGGCCTTCGCGAAGTCGGTGCCGGCGTTGTCGATGAAGCCCTGCAGCGCGTTGTCGAGGAAGCGCATCACGTCCTCGATGAACGTCGGATGCTCGTGCCACTCGAGATAGGTCTCGACGTTCAGCGACGACAGGCAGCACACGGCGGTGCGCTGCTTGCCGTGATGGTCGATGCCGGTCGGCAGCGTGATCTCGCTGCACAGGTTCGAGGTCTTGACCTCGAGGCCCGCGAGCTTGTGATGCTCCGGCATCGCCTTGTTCACGTGATCGACGAACACGAGGTACGGCTCGCCCGTCTCGATGCGCGCCGTCAGGATGCGGATCCACAGCGACCGCGCCGAGAGCTTGCGCTGCACGGCGCCGTCCTTCGGCGAGACCAGCGCCCATTCCTCGTCGTTCTCGACCGCGCGCATGAAGGCGTCGGAGATGAGAAGGCCGTGGTGCAGGTTCGGCGCCTTGCGGTTGGGATCGCCGCCGGTCGGACGGCGGATCTCGATGAATTCCTCGATCTCGGGATGGTTGACCGGGAGGTAGACCGCGGCCGAGCCACGGCGCAGCGAGCCCTGCGAGATCGCGAGCGTGAGCGAATCCATGACGCGGATGAAGGGCACGACGCCGGAGGTCTTGCCGTTCATGCCGACCTTCTCGCCGATAGAACGGAGATTGCCCCAATAGGAGCCGATTCCGCCGCCACGGGCCGCCAGCCACACGTTCTCGTTCCACAGGCCCACGATGCCTTCGAGCGAATCGTTGGCTTCGTTCAGGAAGCACGAGATCGGCAGGCCGCGCGAGGTGCCGCCGTTGCTGAGCACGGGGGTCGCCGGCATGAACCAGAGGTTCGAAATATAGTCGTAGATGCGCTGGGCATGGGCATCGTCGTCGGCATAGGCCGAGG
>CAIWTJ010000103.1 GCA_903915535.1 Enhydrobacter aerosaccus | reverse complement strand
ATCCTGTCGGGCTCGATCAAGCCCAACACGATGGTCAAGGCGCTGAGCCGCGACGGCACGGAGCTCGAGCAGACCCGCATCACGCGCGTGCTCGCCTTCCGCGGACTGGAGCGCGTGGCGCTCGAGGTGGCCGAGGCCGGCGACATCGTGGCCGTGGCCGGCATGAAGGTCGCCACCGTGGCCGACACGATCGGCGATCTCACGATCTCCGAGCCGATCGCCTCGCAGCCGGTCGATCCGCCGACGCTCGCCATGACCTTCTCGGTCAACGACTCGCCGCTGGCGGGCACCGAAGGCGACAAGGTCACGACCCGGATGATCCGCGCGCGCCTGATGCGCGAGGGCGAGGGCAACGTCGCCATCCGCGTCAGCGACTCCGAGAACGCCGACTCCTACGAAGTGGCCGGCCGTGGCGAACTCCAGCTCGGCGTGCTGATCGAGACGATGCGCCGCGAGGGCTTCGAGCTCGCCGTCGGCCGCCCGAAGGTGCTTTTCCAGACCGACCCCAAGACCGGCCAGCGCCTCGAGCCGATCGAGGAAGTCGTGATCGACGTCGACGACGCCTATACCGGCGCCGTGGTCGAGCAGATCTCGATCCGCAAGGGCGAGCTGCAGGACATGCGTCCGTCGGGCGCCGGCAAGACCCGCCTGGTGTTCTACGCCCCGTCGCGGGGCCTGATCGGCTATCACGGCGAGTTCCTGACCGACACGCGCGGCACCGGCGTGATGAACCGCATCTTCCACGAGTACGGCCCCTATCGCGGCCCGATCGCCGGCCGCCGCAACGGCGCGCTGATCGCCAATGCGCCGGGCAACGCGGTGACGTACGCGATGTGGAACCTCGAAGAACGCGGCCCGATGTTCATCGAGCCGGGCGTGCCTGTGTACATGGGCATGATCATCGGCGAGCACAGCCGCGGCAACGACCTCGAGGTCAACGTGCTGAAGGGCAAGCAGCTCACCAACATCCGTGCCGCCGGCAAGGACGAGGCCGTGAAGCTCACGCCGCCGCGCAAGATGTCGCTCGAGCAGGCGATCGCCTATATCGAAGAAGACGAACTGGTCGAAATCACGCCGAAGTCGATCCGTTTGCGCAAGCGCTTCCTCAACAACGAGGATCGCAAGCGCGCCAAGAAGCAGAACGCCGCCGCGGCGGAGTAACGAACTCACAAGGGAAGACACTTGAAGAACCAAGGACTTACGTTCGCCGACCGGCTCGAGACAGCCGCCAAGGCCAAGCAAGCGCTCCTCGAGAAGGCGCGCCAGAAGGATCCCTCGAACGATCCCGAGTTCGCCGCCCGCCAGGCCGCCCGCATCGAGGCGGCGCGGCTGCGCGAGGAGCGCGAGACCGAGAAGCGCAACGCCAAGCTCGCCGAGCAGGCGCTGGTGAAGGCCGAGCGCGAGGCCGAGGCCGCCCGCAAGGCCGCCGAAGCGGAAGCCGAAGCCGCGCGCATCCGCTCGGGCAAGCGCCCGGTGTCCAAGCCCGCGCTCAGCCCGGAAGAGCAGAAGGCGATCCGCGACGCCCGCTACGCCGCCCGCAAGGCGCGCAAGAAGTAGCTACAAACTGCCTGTCAGCGTCGCGCGCTGGCTGATCTCGATGTGATTGCCGTCGGGATCGCAGACGAAGGCATAGCGCACCGTATCGCCCAGCACGCGCGGCTCGCCTCCCGAGGCGCCGCCGCGCGCCAGGATGCCTTCGTACTCGGCCAGGCAATCCCAGATCTGCACCGTCATGTAGCGATAGCCCGGGCCGCGCCACTGCGCGCCGCGATGCTCGACCTTGCCGCGCTCGGCCACCACGACCAGCGAATCGCCGCACCGATAGCGGCCGGGGCCGGCGCGCTCGAACTGCATGGCATGGGTCCAGAAGCGGTCGTGAGCGGCCGGATCGTTGACCTTGAGCAGGATGGCTATTCCTTCGATGCCGTTGGCGCCTTTGGGCACCAGGGCGACCCTGTTGCCGTCGGGATCGGCCAACTGCTGCGGTGCCTTGAGGCCATCGCGCGCGATCTCGAGGCCCGCGATGCCCGACGGCGGCACATCGGGCAGCGGATCGCGCGAGTGGTTCATCTTCAGGATCGAGCCGTTCATGTGATGGCGATGCTGCTGCACGCCGCCGCCCACCTTGCCCATGTGGTCGTACGGCAGGCCCACCGTCTGCTGCCAGAAGGCGAGTTGTTCGTCGCGCTTGGTCGAGAACAGGCCGACGTCGAGATGCTGTTTGGCGAGCTTCATGGCGGGGAGTGTAGCGCAACCGGTGGAAAAGCAGTTTCGCCGTTCCTGAATCCATCTCAGGAGTCCGCGCGAACCTGTTGATTCATCGATTTGAATCGCGATTCCGGCCTCCGATCGTGCCTGAAACAAACCATACAAAGGGCGCTGAGACTCCGCCTTTATTGGCTTTTAGAAGGGTCATGGGTGAAGGGGCCGACCGGATGGGGATCCGCCGGCCAAAATGTGGGAAGGGTTAATTCCAATGACGATACGCGCCATCATCGGCACGGTCGCCGTGCTTGCGGGCTTCGCTGTCCTCGAGCGTTCGGTCGACGCCAGCACCGGCCAGGCCGGTTCTTGCAAGGCAACGCAGGCTTACGCGACGCTGCATCCGGGCGACCGGATCGTGGTCCGCGCGCAGCCCACTCCGGAAGCGGCCGTCCTCGGCGTGATCTCCGCCGGCACCACCGCCGACCTCACGACCGCCGTCGTCACGATGAACGCCAGCATGAGCGGCTGGGCGCGCATCGCGCTCAACACCGCCCAGGACTACACGGCTCTCGACGCCACCGCGACGCGCTCGTTCGGCTGGATCCCGGCCGACCAGCTCGCGGTCGACACGCGCGTCGACGGCACGATCACGACCTACAGCCGGCCGAGCCTGATCGGCGTGGTCACGGGCAAGATCGAGCACCAGGACGAGAAGTTCCGCGTGCTCGGCTGCCGCGGCGAGCTCCTGCAGGTGATCAACGCCGACCAGGGCAACACCTGGATCGACAAATGGTGCTCCAAGGCGGAAGGCTGCCGGAGCTAACGACTAAAGAGTTTGGGAAGCGGCTTCCGGTCCATCTGGGGATTTGGATCGGTCGTCGCGGGACAGCACGAGACCCCGGAGGGTAACCTTCGGGGTCTTTCCTTTTTCACAGGCCTTTTTCAGATCTTGAGATCGCTGAAGAAGTCGTTGCCCTTGTCGTCGGTGATGATGAAGGCGGGGAAGTTCTCGACCTGGATGCGCCAGATCGCTTCCATGCCGAGCTCGGGATACTCCAGCACTTCGACCTTCTTGATCACGTCCTGCGCCAGGATGGCGGCCGGGCCGCCGATCGAGCCCAGGTAGAAGCCCTTGTGCTTCTTGCAGGCGTCCACGACCTGCTTGGAGCGGTTGCCCTTGGCCAGCATCACCATCGAGCCGCCGTTGGCCTGGAAGAGATCGACGTAGCTGTCCATGCGGCCGGCCGTGGTCGGCCCGAACGAGCCGGAGGCCATGCCCTCGGGCGTCTTGGCGGGACCGGCGTAATAGACCGGGAATTCCTTGAAGTAATCGGGCAGGCCCTTGCCCGCGTCGAGCCGCTCCTTGAGCTTGGCGTGCGCCGAATCGCGCGCGACGATCAGCGTGCCGGTGAGGTTCACGCGCGTCTTCACCGGATGCTGGGTCAGCACCGAGAGCGTGTGCTTCATGCCCTTGTTGAGGTCGACCGAGACGACCGAGCCCGAGAGCTGCGCGGGCTCGACGTCGGGCAGGAACTGCGCCGGATTGGTCTCGAGCTGCTCGAGGAAGATGCCGTCCTTCGTGATCTTGCCCACGGCCTGGCGGTCGGCCGAGCAGGAGACGCCGATACCGATGGGCACCGAGGCGCCGTGGCGGGCGATGCGGATCACGCGCACGTCGTGGCAGAAGTACTTGCCGCCGAACTGCGCGCCGATGCCCATCTGGCGCGTGAGCTCCAGCACCTTCTTCTCCATCTCGCGGTCGCGGATGGCGAGGCCCTTGTTGTTGCCCTCGGAAGGCAGGTCGTCGAGGTAGCGGGTCGAGGCGAGCTTCACGGTCTTGAGGTTCATCTCGGCCGAGGTGCCGCCGACCACGATCGCGAGGTGGTAGGGCGGGCAGGCCGCGGTGCCCAGCGTGCGGATCTGGGTGTCGAGGAACTTGAGCAACGCGGCCTCATTGAGGACTGCCGGCGTCTGCTGGTGCAGGTAGCTCTTGTTGGCCGAGCCGCCGCCCTTGGCGATGAACAGGAATTTGTAGGCGTCGCCGTCGGTCGCGTAGATGTCGACCTGGGCCGGCAAATTCGTGCCGGTCTGCACTTCCTTGAACATCGAGAGCGGCGAGACCTGCGAGTAGCGGAGGTTGGTCTCGGTGTAGGTCTTGAAGACGCCCTCGGCGATCGCGGCCTCGTCGCCGCCGCCGGTCCAGACCTGCTGGCCCTTCTTGCCCATGACGATCGCGGTGCCGGTGTCCTGGCACATCGGCAGCACGCCGCCCGCCGAGATGTTGGCGTTCTTCAGCAGCTCGAGCGCCACGTACTTGTCGTTGGGGGATGCCTCGCTGTCGTCGAGGATGGCCTTCAACTGACCGAGGTGCCCGGGACGCAGCAGATGCGAGATGTCGTGGAAGGCCGCCGCCGTCAGGAGCGTCAGCGCCTTCGGGTCGACCGTGAGGACGTCACGCCCATTGAACTTGGTGACGCTCACATAGTCGGAGCTGAGCTTGCGGTACGGGGTGTTGTCCGGACCGTGCGGGAACATTTCCTGGAACTGGAATTCGGGCATGCGTACTCCTCGCGAGAACGCGCTTCCCATGCTGCAAAAGCAGCGTTTCGTCTACTTTTTTCGGAAGCTGTCGAGCTTGACGATCTTGGAGGCGGCGTTTTCCGGCTTGGCCTCCGCGGCAGCCGCGGCGGCTTCGGCCGCGGCGGGATCGGACTTGGCCTTGGGCTCCGGCGCCGGCAGCGGCGTCGGGGCCGTGGCGCCCGCTTCGGACTTCTCGATCGCGTTGCCCGCCTTGTCCTTGCGGTCGAACTGCAGGCCGAAGCGCACCGACGGGTCGACGAAGGCCGACAGCGCCATGAACGGCACCTTGATGTGTTCCTGCTGCTTGTTGAAGCTCACCGACACTTCGAAGAAGTCGTCGTGGATCACGAGGTCCCAGTACTGGTGCTGCAGGACGATGGTCATCTCTTCCGGGTACTTGGCGCGCAGATAGTCGGGCAGCTCGACGCCCGGATCGGTGCTGCGGAACGAGATGTAGAAATGGTGCGAGCCCGGCAGGCCTTTTTCGGCCACCTGGACGAGCACGCGCTTCACGACGCTGCGTAGAGCGTCGTCGACGAGAGCGTCGTAGTGGAAGCGATCGTTCATGTGCCCGTCGGAAACTTTCACCGAGCATCGGCTCGGGGTTGGGGAGAGTCAACGATGGCAATAGCTCGCGAGAGCGCGAAAAGAAAGT
>CAIWTJ010000102.1 GCA_903915535.1 Enhydrobacter aerosaccus | reverse complement strand
GGGGGCCGTAATGAATGACGAAGTGCGGAAAGAGCTGGAAGCGCAATGGCAGCGCGTCTGCGACCGCCTTCGTAAGGAGATCGGCGACAAGGCCTTCAAGACCTGGTTCGGCGAGGTCGAGCAGGGCGAGATGAAGGACGGCAAGCTGCGTCTCTATGCTCCCACGCGATTCGTGCGCGACTGGGTGGCCCGTCACTACGGCGACCGCGTGCTCGCCTACTGGCAGGCCGTGAACGCCGAGGTGAAGCAGGTCGAGGTCAACCTCACGCCGCCGCCGGCGCCGCGCCGCGCCAACGAGGTGATCGCCATCCCGCCGGTGCCGTCCTCGCAGAACAGCTACCAGCCGCCGATGCCGCGCATGGGCCCGTCGATCGGCCGCGGCACCGACGACCTGTTCCAGGCGCCGGAGGCCCGCTACACGTTCAACAACTTCGTGGTCGGCAAGCCGAACGAATTCGCCTACGCCGCCGCGCGCAACATCGCCGAGCAGGACAAGCCGCTGCCCGAGCGCAACCCGCTCTACATCTTCGGCGGCGTGGGCCTGGGCAAGACCCATCTGATGCATGCGATCTGGCACGCCATCCGCGAGCGCGACCCCAAGACCCGGGTGCTCTATCTCACGGCCGAGAACTTCGTGAACCGGTTCATCCAGGCGCTGCGCACCAAGAACACCAACCAGTTCAAGGAGCTGTTCCGCAACGTCGACGTGCTGATGGTGGACGACGTGCAGTTCATCTGCGGCAAGGAAGCGAGCCAGGAGGAGTTCTTCTTCACCTTCAACTCGCTGGTCGAGCAGAACAAGCAGATCGTGCTCTCCTCGGAGAAGCCGCCGTCGGAGCTGCAGGACATCGAAGAGCGCATGCGCTCGCGCCTGGGCAGCGGCCTCGTGGCCGACATCCACTCGTCGACCTACGAGCTGCGTCTCTCCATTCTGCAGACCAAGGCGGAGACCGCACGGGTTCCGGTGCCGATGCAGGTGCTCGAGTTCGTCGCGCACAAGATCAGCACCAACATCCGCGAACTCGAAGGCGCGCTCAATCGCGTCGTCGCGCACGGCCAGATGCTGGGCCGCGAGATCACCGTCGAGATGGCGCAGGACGTGTTGCACGACCTGCTGCGCCAGGCCGACCGCAAGGTCACCGTCGACGAGATCCAGCAGCGGGTCGCCGCGCACTACAACATCAAGCTGGCCGAGATGTCCTCGCCGCGCCGCGCGCGCTCGGTCGCCCGGCCGCGCCAGGTGGCGATGTATCTCGCCAAGCAACTCACCACGCTCAGCCTGCCGCAGATCGGCAAGCGCTTCGGCAACCGCGACCACACCACCGTCATGCATGCCGTGCGCAAGATCGAGGAACTGAAGATTTCCGACCTTTCGATTGCAGAGGACGTGGAGTTACTCAAGCGTCAGTTGCAGGGTTAGGCGCCCGGAACGAAACGAAAATGAACGGGGCCGCGAAGGCCCCGTTTTTCGTTGGTTCGCAAGGGCTTAAGAGCCTCAAATTACGGGCGAAATCGCTTCCGGCGGACAGGCCTTGTGCTATACTCCGCAACCGTTCCGCCGCGGCCGTCAAAAGCCCGCGAAACGGGGTGTCTGAACCGCTTTTTTGGCCCTCGTTATAGCGACCAAACCATGAAATTGACGATCGAACGGGCAGCTCTCTTGAAGGCGCTGGCCCATGTCCAAAGTGTCGTCGAACGCCGCAACACGATCCCCATCCTGTCCAATGTCCTGCTGACCGCCCAGAAGGGCCGCCTCAGCCTCGCGGCGACCGACATGGACCTCGCCATCACCGAGGGCGTCGAGGCCAACGCCTCCAAGACCGGCTCGACCACCGCCCCGGCCCATACGCTGTACGAGATCGTGCGCAAGCTGCCCGACGGCGCGCAGGTCGAGCTCGAGAGCGCCGCCGACGGCAACAGCCTCACCATCCGCGCCGGGCGCTCGCGCTTCACGCTGCAGTGCCTGCCGCCGGCCGACTTCCCGGCGATGACGGAAGGCGACCTGCCGCACCGCTTCCAGCTGCCGGCGACCGACCTCAAGGGCATCATCGACCGCACGCGCTTTGCGATCTCCAACGAGGAGACGCGCTACTACCTGAACGGCATCTACTTCCATGCCGCGACCTCGGGCGGCACCCAGGTGCTGCGCGGCGTCGCCACCGACGGCCATCGCCTGGCGCGCGTGGCAGTGCCGTTGCCCAAGGGCGCGGGCGACATCCCGGGCGTGATCGTGCCGCGCAAGGCGGTGGGCGAGGTCCGCAAGCTGCTCGACGAGAGCGACGGCTCGGTCGACATCGAGCTCTCCGACACGCGCATCCGCTTCGCCTCGGGCAACGTCACCCTGGTCAGCAAGCTGATCGACGGCACCTTCCCCGACTACGAGCGGGTGATCCCGACCGGCAACGACAAGGTGCTGGACGTGCCGTGCAAGGAATTCGCGCGCGCCGTCGACCGCGTCTCGACCATCTCCACGGAGAAGTCGCGCGCCATCAAGCTCGCCGTCGCCAAGGGCGTGGTCACGCTCTCGGCCACCAGCCCCGATGCCGGCAGCGCCACCGAAGAGATCGAGGTCGAGTACAAGTTCGCCGCCATCGAGATCGGTTTCAACTCGCGCTACCTGCTCGACATCACCGAGCAGATCACGGGCGCCGACGCCCGCTTCCTGATGGCCGACGCGGGCTCGCCCACCCTGGTGCGCGACGGCTCGGACGAGAGCGCCTTGTACGTCCTCATGCCGATGCGGGTATGACCGCAGCGGCAACGCACGCCCTTGCCTGTCCTCCCGACGCCGTAACCGGCGCAGCGCCGGCGCTTCTCGCCGTGCGCCAGCTGCGGCTGACCGATTTCCGCAACTACCGGCAGCTCCGGCTCGACTGCGACAGCAGCCCCGTGGTGCTGGTGGGCGACAACGGCGCGGGCAAGACCAACCTCCTCGAGGCACTGTCCTTCCTGGCGCCGGGCCGCGGCCTGCGCCGCGCGCGGCTCGACGAAGTGGGCCGCAAGCCGCGGGCGGAAGAGCCCGCGCCCGTATGGGCTGTCGCCGCCACGCTCGACACGTCGGACGGCCGCCTCGTCGTCGGCACCGGCATCGAGCCCGCCAAGAGCGAAGGCGGCCTGCCGCGCCGCGTCGTGCGCATCGACGGCCGCCCGGCTGCGAGCCAGACCGCGCTCGGCCATCACGTCGCCGCCGTCTGGCTGACGCCGCAGCTCGACCGGCTGTTCCTCGATGGCGCCAGCGAACGCCGGCGCTTCCTCGACCGGCTGGTGACGGCGCTGCATCCCGAGCATGCCGGCGACGTCGCGGCCTACGAGAACGCCCAGCGCCAGCGCGCGCGCCTGCTGGGCGAAGGCAACCGCGACCCGCACTGGTTCACCGCGCTGGAAGATACGATGGCGCGCCACGGCGTGGCGCTGGCCACCAATCGCGCCGATACCGTGCAGCGCCTCGATGCCGCCGCGCGACTGGGCGTCGGCCCCTTCCCGCGCGCGGCCCTCGCCATGGCGGGCGAGGTCGACGGCTGGATCGCCTCGATGGCCGCGATCGACGCCGAGGACCGGCTGCGCGCCGAACTGGCGGCCTCGCGCTTGCGCGACGCCGAGGCCGGCACCACCTGTGTGGGGCCGCACCGCAGCGATCTGGCGGTGCGCTACCTCGACTTCGACATGCCCGCGGCCGAGGGCTCCACGGGGCAGCAGAAGGCCATCCTCGTGTCGATTGCGCTCGCCCATGCGCGGCTGGTGGCGCTGTCGCGGGGCCGGCCACCGTTGCTGCTGCTCGATGAAATCGCCGCCCACCTCGACGGCGAGCGCCGGGCGGCGCTGTTCGACGAGGTGGTGGCGCTGGGCGTGCAGAGCTGGATGACGGGCACGGATGCGGAGCTTTTCAAGCCGCTGGCCGGACGTGCGCAGATCCTGCGCGTGACCGACGGATCGATCGCGGCGAACTGACTTTTCAAGGACAGAGACCATGAGCGAGAACGAACTGAACCGCGCGACCGCCGGCAATGGCGAGGAATACGACGCCGATTCGATCAAGGTGCTGCGCGGCCTCGATGCCGTCCGCAAGCGGCCCGGCATGTACATCGGCGACACCGACGACGGCACCGGCCTGCACCACATGGTCTACGAGATCGTCGACAACGCGATCGACGAGACCCTGGCGGGCTACTGCGACCGGGTCGACGTGGTCCTGCACGGCGACGGCTCGGCCACGGTGCGCGACAACGGCCGCGGCGTGCCGGTCGACATCCACAAGGAAGAGGGCATCTCCGCAGCCAACGTGATCTTCACCCAGCTCCATGCCGGCGGAAAGTTCGACCAGAATTCCTACAAGGTGTCGGGCGGCCTCCACGGCGTGGGCGCGGCGGTGGTGAATGCGCTCAGCTCGCAGCTCGACCTGCGCATCTGGCGCAACGGCAAAGAGTATTTCATGCGCTTCCATCACGGCGAGCCCGAGAAGGATCTCGAGCTGGTGGGCGATGCGCCGGAAGGAAAGCGCGGCACGGAAGTGACCTTCCTGCCGTCGAAGGAGACCTTCACCCAGACCGAGTTCGATTTCTCGACCCTCGAGCATCGCCTGCGCGAACTGGCGTTCCTGAATTCCGGCGCCCGAATAGTCATCACCGACGAACGCGCCGCCGAACCCAAGGTCACCGAGCTGTACTACGAGGGCGGCATCGAGGCCTTCGCCAAGTATCTCGACCGCAACAAGACGGTGCTGCACAACCCGCCGGTCTCGATCCGCGGCGAGAAGGACGGCATCACCGTCGAAGTCGCCATGCAGTGGAACGACAGCTATCACGAGACGATGCTGTGCTTCACCAACAACATCCCGCAGCGCGACGGCGGCACGCATCTCGCGGGCTTCCGCGGCGCGCTCACGCGCACGCTGAACAAGTATGCCGACGAAGGCGGCATGTCCAAGAAGGAGAAGGTGAACATCACCGGCGAGGACATGCGCGAAGGCCTGACCTGCGTGCTCTCGGTCAAGGTGCCCGATCCGAAGTTCTCCTCGCAGACCAAGGACAAGCTGGTCTCCTCCGAGGTGCGACCGGTGGTCGAGTCGGTGACAGCGGACAAGCTCGGCCAGTGGTTCGAGGAGCACCCGGGCGAGACGCGCAAGATTCTCACCAAAGTGGTGGAGGCGGCCGCCGCCCGCGAGGCGGCCCGCAAGGCGCGCGAGCTCACGCGCCGCAAGGGCGCACTCGATGTCTCCTCATTGCCCGGCAAGCTCGCCGACTGCCAGGAGCGCGATCCAGCGCTCAGCGAACTCTTCATCGTCGAGGGCGATTCGGCCGGCGGCTCGGCCAAGCAGGGCCGCAACCGCGCCAATCAGGCCATTTTGCCATTGCGCGGAAAGATCCTGAACGTCGAGCGCGCACGCTTCGACAAGATGCTGGGATCGGCCGAAATCGGCACGCTGATCACCGCACTGGGCACCGGCATCGGGCACGACGACTTCAACCTCGAGAAGCTGCGCTATCACAAGATCATCATCATGACGGACGCCGACGTCGACGGGTCGCACATCCGTACGCTGCTGATGACGTTCTTCTATCGCCAGATGCGCACCCTGATCGACAGCGGCTATCTTTACATCGCCCAGCCGCCGCTGTTCAAAGCCGCCAAGGGCAAGTCCGCGATCTATCTCAAGGACGAGCGCGCGCTCGACGACCATCTGATCCAGACCGGTCTGGATGGTGCCACGTTCAAGCTGGGCAACGGCAGCGTGCAGGCCAGCGAAGACCTCCATCGCACCGTCGACATCGCCCGCTCCGTCTCGAACCTGGTGAAGCCGCTCGCGCTGTCGCGCCGCGTCACCAGCCAGGCCGTGATCGAGCAGGCCGCGATCGCAGGCGCCCTCAATCCCGACATCCTGGCCGATACCGAGAAGGGACTTGGCGCCGCCGACTACATCGCCCGCCGCCTCGACGCCGTGAGCCCGCCGCTCGAGCGCGGCTGGTCGGGCGTGCCCACCGCGGATGGCGGCCTTGCCTTCACCCGCCGCCTGCGCGGCGTGACGGAGCGCCACGTCATCGACGGGCCGCTCATCAAGAGCGCGGAAGCGCGCAAGCTCGACGCCTTGGCGATCGAGCTGCAGACCGTCTACATGAAGACCGGCACCTTCGTCGTGAAGGACAAGGAGACGCAGATCTCCTCGCCCACGGAGCTCTTTGCCGCCGTGCTCGAGGCCGGCCGCAAAGGCGTCACGATCCAGCGCTACAAGGGGCTGGGCGAAATGAATCCCGACCAGTTGTGGGAGACGACGCTCGATCCGGAGGCGCGCACCTTGCTGCAGGTCAAGATCAACCATGCCGACGAGGCCGACGAAATCTTCTCGACCCTGATGGGCGACGTGGTCGAACCGCGCCGCGAATTCATCCAGGAGAACGCGCTGAAGGTGGCGAATCTCGATGTCTAGGACGATGGCGGTGTTCGCTGCGGTCCTGTTATGGGCCGTCACCGCCGGTGTTCCCGCGGGAGCGCAGACGCCGGCGCCCTCGGTGCATCCCGGCACCAAGCTCTCGTTCGCACCGACCGTTGGCGGCGCACGTCTCGAAAACTCCATGCACTTCGCCGCCGTCGCCGGCGTCCGCGGTGCCGGCGACACCTACACCTATTCGGTCGGCAAGATCCAGATCACGGTCGATGTCTTCGATGCCGGACGGCGTGTCGGGCCGGGCGCCGTCAATCCCACGGTCGCCAACCAGTTCGAAACCGAGGCCAATGCGTCGGAGCAGCAGATCCGGGCGGCAGGCTACACGCGCTTCGAGCGGCCGACCGTGCCGTCCACCTGCACGTACGGCGCGACGGCGTTCCGCTGCATCGTCTACAGCGCGCAGACCGGCGGCACGCGGCTTTACAGCAAGCTTCTGCTGACCGGCTACAACGGCTATTTCGTGAAGATCGCGGTGATCTGGTCGATCGCCGACAAGAACACCCTGACCGAAGCCGACCAGGCGCTGAACAATTTCATTCCGGCGCTGATGCACTGAGCG
The DNA here is from genome assembly GCA_903915535.1 of Enhydrobacter aerosaccus. Classification (GTDB taxonomy): domain Bacteria; phylum Pseudomonadota; class Alphaproteobacteria; order Reyranellales; family Reyranellaceae; genus Reyranella; species Reyranella aerosaccus_C. The sequence continues at coordinate 10,902 of CAIWTJ010000102.1, read as the reverse complement.
GCGCCGCCGCGGCTAAAGCACCATCTGCGTCTGCGTCACCACGGCCACGAGCTTGCCTTCGGCGGTGGTGATCCGGGTCTGCCAGACCTGCGTGCGACGGCCGCGATGAATGGGCGTCGTCTCGCCGGTGATCGTCGTGCCGACCGGCGCCGGTCCCACGAAGTTGGTCTTGCTCTCGATCGTGGTCGTGCCCTTGCCCTCGGGCAGGTTGAGCACCGTGGCCGCGGCCCCCAGCGTATCGGCAAAGGCCATGACCGCGCCGCCGTGCAGGATGTCCGGCCGCGTGCAGAGTTCGGGCCGCACGACCATCTCGGCCTTCACCGACGTCTCGCTGGCGGCCACGAATTTCAGCCCCAGGACCTTGGCAAAAGGCAGCGGCCGGGCGTTCAGGATGGCGAGCTTGTCCATGGTGTTTCCCCGTTGGTTGCCTTTTCCTAGCGCGGTCGACGCCGTCCCGGCAATTACGGCGGAGGTAATCGGCGGGCCCGCGCCCCGGTGCTAGGTTCCCCCCATGACCACGCCCAACCCCGCTTCCTCCGCCCAGCCTGACCTGTTCGGCCCGATGCTGCGCGCCTGGCGCCGGCGCCGCGGCGCCAGCCAGCTGGCGCTGGCGCTGCAGTCCGGCGTGTCGCAGCGCCACGTCAGCTTCCTCGAATCGGGCCGCGCGCGGCCCAGCCGCGAGATGGTGGTGCAGCTCACCTCCGCGCTCGACGTGCCGCTGCGCCAGCGCAACACCATGCTGCTGGCCGCGGGCTTCGCGCCGGTCTACCGCGAGAGCGGCCTGGGCGCGCCCGAGCTGGCGCCGGTGCGCCAGGCGATCGACCGCATGCTGAAGCAGCAGGAGCCCTATCCCGCCGTCGTGGTCGACCGGCTCTGGAACCTGCTGCAGGCCAACGACGCCGCCAACGCCTTCACCCTGTTCCTGTTCGAGGGTCCGCCGCCCGCGCCGCCGCCGGGCAAGCCGGCCAACTTCCTGCGCTGGCTGCTCGATCCCCAGGCGCTGCGGCCCAAGCTCTCCAACTGGGAGGAGGTCGCGCGCCACCTCGTGTCGACGACCTACGCCGAGATCCTGGCCGACGGCGGCGAGCCCAGGGCGCTCGCTTTCATCGAGGAGGTGATGGCCTACCCCGACGTGCCCCAATCGTTCCGCAAGCTGCGCTTCGACGAACGGCCGCAGCCGGTCCTGACGCTCGACTATCTGGTCGGCGGCCGTTCGCTCTCGGTGTTCACCACCATCGCCACGCTGGGCACGCCGCAGGACGTGACCCTGCAGGAGGTCCGCATCGAGTGCTTCTTCCCCGCCGACGAGCGCAGCGATGCGCTGTTCAAGAGTCTCGCGGCCAAGAGCTAACCAAGACTATCGACGTCGTTGCGCAGCGCCTCGCCCCGGCGGAAGCGCGCGAGGTTGTCGAGGAAGATGTCGAAGATCGCTTCGTTCTGGCCCAGCGAATGGCTGGCGGTGTGCGGCGAGATCAGCACGTTCGGCATGTCCCACAGCGGCGACGCGGGATCGAGCGGCTCCTTCTCGAAGACGTCGAGATAGGCGCCGGCGAGATGGCCCGACGCTAGCGCCGCCACGACATCGGCCTGCACCGCGATCTCGCCGCGCGAGACGTTGATGAAGTGGGAGCCCTTGGGCATCGCGGCGAACACCGCGGCATTGGCGAGGCCGCGCGTCAGCGGCGAAGCCGGGCAACAGAGGATCAGCCAGTCGGCGCGCGGCAGCACCTCGGGCAGACGCTCGTAGCAAATCACCTCCTCGAAGGGCACGAGCGGTGCCGCCGTGCGGCGCACGCCGATCGAGCTCATGCCGAGCATCTGCAGCAGGCCCGCGATGTTGCGGCCGATCGGCCCCATGCCGACGATCACCGCGCGCTGGCCCTTGAGGTCGCGCGGCGAGCGCTCGCCCAGCCGCGGTTCCCACGCATGGCGGCGCTGCGCATCGGCCAGCAGCGGAAAGCGCCGGTTCACCGCGATCAGCGCGCCCAGCACGCTGTGCGCCACCGTGACGGCGGTGGCGCCCGACGCCGTCGTCACCTTGACGCCGCGGCCGCGCAGCTCGCGATAGATCGGCCGCTCGGCGCCCGCCGGATGGATCTGCAGCCATTTGAGGCCGGGCGACTTGCGCACGACGGCGTCGAAGCCCTGCAGCTCGGCGGTCGGAGTTTGGCTGCTCGACTTGCCCGTGACCTCGCGCGTCATGAAGGCGATGTCGGCGTCGCAGGGCCCCTCCGCGGCGAGCGCGTCTTCCGCCATCACGAAGGAAAGACCGTCCGCGGGGATGCGCGCGCCCCAGGTCTCGAGCGCGTGCGCCGACAGCAGCAGCTTCACGATGGCTCTCTCACGGCAGCGCCTTCGCCCGCTCCGCCGCGGCCGCGAAGTCGGGCGGATCGTTGGAGCGGCAGGGCGGCACGCCGCGCGGATCGGGATTGACCAGGAACTCGTCGCGCAGGCGCGCCGCACAAGGGTCCTGGCTGGACACGCCGTGGCCCTGGGCGCGGAACACGACGTGGCGCGACACCGAGAGATGGCGCGCGGCTTCCTTGCCCCAGCTGGGCGGCGTCAGCCAGTCGAAGGTGCCGCTCAGCAGCAGGGTCGGGATGTCCGACGAAACCGGGATGCGCTCGCCGGGCGGCGCCGCCGACACGTTCCACACCGGGCAGATCGACGGCAGCTTGCTGGCCTTGGCGTCGAGACCGTAGATGCCGCCGACCTCGATCGCCCTGGCCCGCGCCTTGAGGTCGATCGCGGCCCAGGTCTCGCGGCACTCGATCGTGTTGAAGAGCCCGCCGAATTGCTGCGCGTTGGTCTCGAGCAGCCCGCCCTCGTCGTCCTCGAAATCCTCGGCGAACTGCTTGAAGACGCGGAAGTCGCCGCGCGTCATGGCCGACACCGCCTCGGGGATCAGCGCCGCATCGCCCGTGCGCATCATGTGCATGAACACCATCATCATGTGCGTGCCGTCGATGCGCGCGACCTGCGGGCCGTCGTCGAGCTGAAGGGTGATCTGGATCGGCTTCGCGATGGCGCCCTCGACCAGCACCTTCACGTTGTTGCTGAAGTTGGGGTTGCGCTCCTTGCAGATCGCGCTGCCCGCGCAATCGGCGGCGAGCTGCTCGAAGGCCGAGCGCACGACCTCGGGCTCGTTCTGGTCGCCGTTGATCTGGGGCGGATAGACGCCGTCGAGGATCACCGCGCGCACGATCTCGGGATGACGGCGCATCACCTCCAGGCCCCAGCGCGTGCCGTAGGAGATGCCGTAGAGGTTGATCTTCGAGAGCTTGAGCAGCCTGGCGAGATCGGCCACGTCGTCGGCGAGGTTCGGCGTCGAATACATCGAGACGTCGATCTTCTTGCGGTCGAACTCGGCGCGGCAGCGGATCAGGATGTCGCGTTCCTGGTTCTCGGTCACCGAGCGGCGGCGCGCGCGCGCCAGTTCGCTGGCCCGCGAGTCGAAACAGTCGAGCGAGGGCTGCGAGCCCGCGGCGCCGCGCTGGCTGATGATGACGACGTCCCGGCGCTTGCGGATGTTGGCGGTGTCGTTCCACCAGTCGCCCTCCGACAGCGGATCGGCGCCGGCCGACGAGGCCATCAGCGGCGCATCGCCCGGCCCGCCCGCGAGGTAGAAGAGCGGATCGGGATCGACGGCGCGCTTGGCCTTGAGGATCGCCACCTTGAGGCGGACCTCGGGCCCCTGCGGCTTCTCGCGGTTCTCCGGCAAGACCAGCGTGTAGCATTCCAGCCGGTCGCCGCGCGGCGCGCGGAAGACGCAGCGGTCGCGCTCGAGCCGGGGCGGACCGGCCAGGGCCTCGCCCGCGAGCGGCAGCAGGGCCGCCAGCCCGAAAGACACCGCGATTACGCCCTTCACCCACATCCGGATCATGGCCTTTTGTGCCACATCGCAGCTTGTGACGGCATGAAGAATTTCTATGCGGCCGCCCGCGGGCGCCGGCTCTATGGTGGGGCATGACATCCCCTTCCCCAGCACGTTCATACTGGCCCGCCGTCGCCTGCGGCTTCGCCATCCTCGCCATCGGCCTGGGCGTCCGCCAGAGCTTCGGCATCTTCCTGAAGCCGGTCTCGGCCGAACTGCATATGGGCCGTGAGGTCTTCTCCCTCGGCACGGCGATCTCGATGCTGCTGATGGGCATCTTCGCCCCGCTGGTCGGGCGCGTCGCCGACCGCTTCGGCTCGGCGCCCACCATCGCGGGCGGCGCCTTCGTCTATGTGCTGGGCATGGTCACGATGGCGCTGATGCACGGCGAGGTCCTGCTGATCCTGGGCAACGTGCTGAGCGGCGTCGGCCTCGCGGCCGCCTCCTTCAGCCCGGTCCTGGGCGCGATCATGCGCGTGGCGCCCAAGGAGAAGCAGGCGTTGGCCATGGGCATCTGCTCGGCGGGCGGAAGCTTCGGCCAGTTCTTCATCGTGCCGCTGGCGGCCGCCCTTCAGCACTATTTCGGCGACTGGCGCCCCACCATGTGGGTGCTGGTCGGCCTCGCCGCCCTCATGCTGGTGCTGGCGATCGGCCTCAATGACCGCAGCCAGATCGCGGCCACCCACAAGGCGGGCGGCGACAAGCAGGGCTCGATGCAGGCGATCCGCGAAGCCTTCGGCCAGCGCAGCTACGTGCTGCTGGTGATCGGCTTCTTCGTCTGCGGCTTCCACGTGGCCTTCGTGGGCGGCCATCTGCCGGCCTACATCTCCGACAAGGGCGTCGGCCTGTCGCTGTTCGGCATCACCCTCTCGCCCGCCGAGCTGGGCGGCTGGAGCATCGGGATGGTGGGCCTGTTCAACATCGCGGGCTCGATCCTGTGGAGCGCGAGCGCCAACCGGTATCAGCGCAAGAATCTCCTGTCGCTGCTCTATCTGCTGCGCTCGCTGGTGTTCCTGGCCTTCGTGCTGGCGCCGCTCTCGGCCTTCTCCATCCTGGCCTTCGCGGCCGCGCTGGGCTTCCTGTGGCTGGGCACCGTGCCGCTCACCAACGGCCTGGTCGGACTGATGTTCGGGCCGGTGCACGTCACCATGCTGAACGGCTTCGTCTTCCTGGGACACCAGATCGGCAGCTTCCTCGGCGGCTGGGGTGGCGGCCTGCTGTTCGACATCACCGGCGGCTACGACGCCATGTGGTGGATCTCGATCGCACTGGGCCTCGTCTCGGCGCTGCTGCACTGGCCGATCGTCGAGAAGCCGGTCTACCGGCCCGCCCTCGCAACGGCATGACCGGCAGCTGGCGCTCCCTGATCCTGTGGAGCGCCGGCGCGCTGGTCGTCGTGTTGGTCGGCGTATCGTTCGTGCTGTGGGGCCTGAACGGCCCGGCCTATCTCGTCGACCTGGTCGCGACCTACTGCCTGTAGGCGGCGGCGTATTTAATAAACACGCGATAAACACGAGCGGCACAAAATCTTGTGCCGTGCCGGAGGCGGAAGCGTCTGCCGCCGCGAAAAACCTCTCCTCGCGAGGATTGCCCAAAAACGCCAGCCCGCCTGCACCAAAGCCCATTCCTCGCGAGCGCTCGCGAGGACTCGCGAGCAGGTGCATGCACGTGCGTTGCGTGAGGTTCACGCGAACCCGTCCGCAGACCCGTAACCGCACCCGCACAACCTCATCCTGAGGAGCGCCCGCAGGGCGCGTCTCGAAGGATGGGAACGAGCACCGCGTCTGTTGCCCATCCTTCGAGACGGCGCTGCGCGCCTCCTCAGGATGAGGTTCGTGAGTGTATTCCGACACAGCGCGGCAACCTAAGCGCATCTCGGCAAATCGCCTATTACGGTCGTTACTGGAGATAAAACGTTGGCCCGCTAGGAACGGATCGATTTGTCCAGCCCCGCGCCGCGACGGTGCGCTGCTACTTCGGCGCCTTTTCGACGCCGCCCCGGTACAAGACGTAGGCGCGCCCGACCAACGCGCCCCAGCCCTTCCGGGAATCTTCGTCGGCGAGCGCGAGCCATCGTTCCGACGTGCCGGCGCCAGCAAGCTTTGCCTGCGGAGCATTTGCCCGCACCGCCTCGACAAGGAGCGGCCAGAAGCTGCTCGGCACCCCAGGCAACGCGCCAAGCTCGAGCGTCGTATCCGTCCCGACGAAATCGAGCATCAGGGTCGAGCCACCTCTGGTCGACTTCGACACGAATTCCACGGTTCGCAGATCGCGCCAGGCGATGCGGCCGGCGCCTTCGAAGGGGTTCAACGGTGCGCGAAGTTCGATTCCTTCGCCATCCAGCCGGAACTGCCAGCCGACATTGGAAAAGATGAACCAGGTCGGAAGGATCACGCCGACAAGCGCGGCCAGCAGAGGCTTTGCCCGAAAACCCCGGCGAAAGACGTCGATGGTCGGGAAGATCACGAACGGAAGGATAATCAGCCCGCCCAAGGGCACGGCAAAATAATACCAACGATCGGTCTGTTCGAGGACGAGCGGCAGCATGGGGTGACGGACAAATGATCACTCAATCTGCGCAAGGAGGCGAGGAAAAACCAGAATCGAGGTCCCGGCGATCGGCCGCATGCTTCTGTCGGGGAGAACGCTGCGATGCGTGTTGCGCCCCCCTACACCCGTTCCTCGAAATCGCGATTTCCGCTCGTTATATCCAATATGTCGCTGGCCCCCTTGAAACGGATGCGTTCAGGCGACGCCCGCACCGGGCTCGATACGGGTGGCGTGGCCGTAATATTTGCTATCCTCGCCGGCACACGCCCGATCCTGCGGAGCCCTGCCCCATGCCGACCGAAGACACCACCCTCTACGACTTCATCGTCGTCGGCGCCGGATCGTCGGGGGCCACGGTGGCGGCGCGGCTGTCGGAGAGCGGCGCGCATCGCGTGTTGCTGCTCGAGGCCGGCACCGAAGGTTCCGGCTATTTCTGGTCGCGAATCCCGGTCGGCGTATCGAAGATGATCGAGCATCCCGCGGTCAACTGGTGCTTCGCCTCCGAGCCCGACGAAGGCTCGGGCGGCCGCCGCATCGAGGTCCCGCGCGGAAAAATGCTGGGCGGATCGAGCTCGATCAACGGCATGGTCTATATCCGCGGCCAGGCGCAGGACTACGACCACTGGGCCCAGCTCGGCAATCGCGGCTGGAGCTGGCAGGACGTGCTGCCGGTCTACAAGCGCTTGGAGAACTATGCCGGCGGCTCCGACGAGCTGCGCGGCCGCGACGGGCCGCTCAGGATCACCGACACGCCGCGCCACAAGGTGCCGCTCTTGGAGAAGATGATCGAATCGGCGGCCAGGATCGGCCTGCCCTTCAACGAAGACCTCAACGGGCCCACGCAAGAAGGCATCGGCATGTCCCAGGTGACCATCGCCAAGGGACGCCGGCAGAGCACGGCCTACTGCTATCTCGATCCGGCGCGCGGCCGGGCCAACCTCACGATCCAGCAGGGTGCGCTGGCCGAGGGGTTGATCCTGGAGGGCAAGCGCTGCGTCGGCGTGCGCTACACCGTGAACGGCCAGAAGCGCACGGCGCGGGCGGCGCGCGAGGTGATCGTCTCCTCGGGATCGATCAATTCGCCGAAGCTGCTCGAACTATCGGGCATCGGCCAGGGCGAGCTGTTGCGTGCCCGCGGCGTCACGCCGGTCCACGAACTCAAGGGCGTCGGCGAGAATCTGCGCGATCATTATTCGCCGCGCCTCAAGTTCGCGATCACGGCGCGCAACGCCACCTTCAACGACAATGCGCGCGGCTGGCGGCTGGTGCGCGAGGCGTTCAAGTACGCGCTGTGGCGCGAGGGCTTCCTCGCCACGACGGCGGTACCGATCCGCCTGTACTTCCGCACGCGCCCCGGCCTCGAGACGCCGGACGCCACCATCTCGATCCTGCCCTTCCTGACCGAGCGCGTGGGCGGCGAACGGCGCGTCGCGCGGCAGCGCGGCATCACGATGAACGCGAACGTGCTGCGCTCCGAGAGCACCGGGTCGATCCATATCAAGTCGAACGACCCCGCCGAGGCGCCGGCCATCCGCTTCAACTTCCTGTCCGCACAGAACGATCGCGACGGCGTGCTGGCCTGCATCCGCAAGGGCCGCGAGCTGATGGCGGCCTCGCCGCTGAAGGAAATGACCGGCGAGGAGATCGCGCCCGGCGCCCATCTGCAGACCGACACGGAACTTCTCGAATGGGTCCGCACCAATGCCGAGACGACCTATCATCCGGTCGGCACCTGCAAGATGGGCAACGACCCGATGGCGGTGGTCGATCCCGAGCTGCGCGTCCACGGGATCGCGGGCCTGCGCGTGGCCGACGCCTCGATCATGCCGACGCTCACCAGCGGCAACACCAACGCCCCCTGCATCATGATCGGCGAGAAATGCGCGGCGATGGTGCTGGCGGCGGCGTCCCAGATCGCGAAGGCGGCGGCCTAGCTGGGAGCGTCAGCGCGCGAGCGCCGACCGGCACAGCTAGAAGGGCGATCATATCCTTAGCTCACCCAACTCCTATTTGGAGGCATCTCAGCCTCTATCTCGGGAGGGAAAGGATCGCCTGCTTTGTGCGCCGCGTATTGGATGCTCACACAGGCTGCTGCCAGTTCGGGGCCTTCGTACTTAAAGACCTGGATTTCGATGCGTGAGTTGAACACCTCAAATTGCACCATTGTTTGCGGCTGTGTTGCAGGGTCGTATTCCCACCAAATGCCGAGCGTAGGCCAATAGCCCCGACCAATGACCGGGACCGGAGTTCGTTCACGAAGGTACTTCAGGAAGTCCTTTGCATTCGCGATGGTCTCACCGTCGAATGGCGGATCGCTTTCCGCTACTATTCGGCGGAACTTGGCTTCCACTTGCGCCCAGTCGTCGGCCACGCGCTACTTGCCGTTCATCACAGGCTTGCCGAGTCGGGCTATGCCCCCGGCGGATAAAATTTCCCCGCCCATTGTTTGCCTCCCGATTTGAGCCTTGCTCAATGTAGCGCCAGTCGAGTGAGATGGAAAAATGTGAAAGGCATTGCCCGATATTGCGTTGAGGGCAGTGGCACAAAGCGAATAGATCGCCCCAAACCGGTTCTGGAAGTTGGGGAAGCGTACTTTAATACTAGTAATAAAGGGCTTTTGCCTTGGCGCTCCCTACGGGATTTGGCGCACAAAACCGAAAAAGTCCGGCCCATAAGGATCAAACCGTTTTCTTCGAGCACTGAAAGTGCCGTGTTTGTATCACCTTTGTAGCACACCCTGTGGCGCTCCCAACGAGGTTCGCAGCCAAACCCGTGAGGGGCAGGACCGGGGTTCAGGTGCGCCGAACTCTGTAGGTGATCCCCTCGTAGGGCGGGAACGCGACTCTATCGTTGGTCAGTGCTTCCTGCGCTTGAGCTTCTAGCGCCTTCTGATCCGGAAGCGTTCCCGGCAACATGCCGATGGGCTCGCCTAGCTCCAAGGTCTTAATCACCACGCCGTCTCGCAGGCAGTCAACATAAAGTGGCTTCACAGACATGGCGCGCTCCTATCCTAGTTCTCGCGATTCTTTCGCCTCTAGAACGACGACTCATCATTGACCGTCGATCATGCAGGCATCGTAGATGGAGCGGAAATCCATACCCATGACGTAGCGGTTGGTCGTGTAGACAACCGACACCCACGAACGGATCGTCGCCTCTGCGCCCGCCGATCCTCGATAGACTTGCCCTCCGGGTCCATAGGCGTGCCTCTGAACTAGCTGCTCAACGGTCTGGCCTTGGCTGAACCCGGCGTTCTTCAAAGAGAGAGCTTCAACAGTCAGGGACATCTTGTTGCTGCAAAACTCAACGCGGGCCGCATTTGCAAGAAGTTCACGCTGGCGATCTTCTGGCGAGGTCTGAGCGTTGCGCTTGGCCTGCTCCCTGAAAGCGTCTGAACGCCGCTGAAAATCGGCATCCGACGTGAAGGCGTACGCTGGAGGATTCATACTGGCGGCCAATCTTCCAGACTGTGTACTACCGTTGGCCTCCACGATTGTCAGGTGGCAAACGAACAGATAGTCGCCAGAGGCGATGTTCGGATTGTAGTCGAAGGTCGTGATCGGAACTGTTGTAACGTCGCGCAGGGTTGCCTGTTCAAGGCCCGGTACCTTGCGGAGGCCACTCAAAAGTTTGGAGGCATTGTATGGTGAGTTGCAGGCGTCCGGTCCTCTTGTCATCGGCATACAACTAGCCACTAGCAATGCAACGAGCGTCACTGAAAGGACTCTCATTCCCGTCTCCCCCTAGTGTCCCGAACTAATCAGACCGTGAGCAAATATGGATCAGGAGAAATTGCCCTTACAGCGGTTTCCCGCTTAGTGCGTTTGCATCCACTCTGCCCGCAAGCCCGCCTTGCACCGTTCAATATCGCGATCAGCCATATCCGGCGTGGAGTTTTGCATATTTTGCATGATGCTTTGGCAACGCTTTTCAGCCGGGGACAGTGGCGGCATCGGCCCGGTGCGAGGGTTGACGCCCATCGCACGGAGAAAGCCTTCCATCCACGGTTGCTCGCGTAGAGTCTTGTCCAGTTGTTCCGCGCCTTCCTTCATGAGTTGAGCCGGAGGTTTGCCGCTCGGTGTCGTAACCGGCGCTGGCGGCGCGCTCTGAACTGGCTTTGCCGGAGGTGTGGGGCTCGGCGCGGATGCCGTGTTCGCTGGAGTGGTCTGAGTGCTGTGCTCGGCAACGGTCGGTGTCGAGCGGTCGCCCGAGTTCGCGACGGCAAGGAAGGTCAGCATCCATATGAATCCCACCACCCGCGAGGTAGCGCTGTGTCCCTTTCGTAGTGTGAACCACGCAAAGACGAACGGCAGGACAAGAATCCCAACACCGAGCCAAAGTGTAAGCGCCGGAGACAAAATCCCTCACTGAAGCGGCCGGAAAGTCTGGTTGCGCCGGAGCAAAAATACCTCGGCAGATAGCTCTTTGCACGGCGTGCAGAGGGCGGGGGGATGAAGGGCGTGGAACTTTACAGGCAG
>CAIWTJ010000101.1 GCA_903915535.1 Enhydrobacter aerosaccus | reverse complement strand
CGTCACTGTGCGCCAGGTCCATCGCAAAGAAGTGGATCTTCCGTTCCACCCCGCCGATCACCGCCAGTGCCTCACCGAAGTCGGCCTGAGCATGACCGGGATCGTGCCGCAGCGGCACGAACATCTCCCGGGACCGCTGACGCTGCCCCAACACGTAATCCTTCACGATCGTCAGGCCGCCGCCATAGCCGTGCTCGTCGCGCAGCCGCTCGAAGATCCGCTTCGAGGTGTGCCGCTGCTTCACCGGACGGCCCTTATCATCCTCCAGGATCTGATCGATGATCCCGACGAACGGGTCCAGCTTCGGCCGTGCCGGAGGGCGGCTGCGCCGGTACCCGGGCGGAACCGAGAAGGCCAGCATCTTCGCTACCGTCCGAGGATCCAGTCCGAACCGACGCCCCGTCTCGCGACGGCTCAGACCCTCAATCCGCACCGAATGGCGGACCTGCCTGTAAAGTTCCACGCCTTTCATCCCCCCGCCCTCTGCACCCCGTGCAAAGAGCTATCTGCCGAGGCATTTTTGCTCCGGCGCAACCAGACTTTCTGGCCGCTTCACTGAGGGATTTTGTCTCCGGCGCTTACACCGGCACAGCGGCACCAGGTTGGAGCTCGAATATGTAGACAGCGAATATACGCAGTCTTTTGGGCAAAGCCCTTCAGGAGGCGGCGATGGAGGATGATAAGGTCGGCTATCGCAATCCGCCACGAAGTAAGCAGTTCAAGCCAGGGGTCTCCGGCAATCCTGCTGGTCGCCCACGGCGCACGCCGGTGCCGCTGGCTGAAAAAATCAATGCCATTTTGAACGCGCCTGTCGAGTACCGCGAACGAGGTCGCACCAAGTTTGCGACACGTCGCGAGCTTGGCCTCAAAATCCTCGCGGAGCGTGCGGCAGGAGGAGACCTTGGTGCTGCCGAGAATCTCCTTAAGATTCGCGACCGCGCAGAGCGCTATGGCGATACTGGCGTCGATCGCCTCATCATTCACGATTGGCTTCCGGACTATCCAGGCCAAACTGGGGCTGACAAAACCGAGGCATCCGCCCTTGTAGATGACGCTGGCTCCGCGCGCTCGCCGCGCGGCCGGAAAGCCCGCTAATGGCAATGAAGGTCGCTTCACCTCCACGCGCTATATCTCTTGGCCAGCTTCATGCTGACCAACAGAAGGCCCACCTTGCGCTGGCCCCGCACCGCTTCAAGGCTCTTCGATGTGGCAGGCGATACGGGAAGACCGAGTTTGCTAAAACATGGATCGCCCAGGGCCTGCTCCAGCGCCAGTGCTGCGCCTGGTTTTCGCCGCAGCACATGACTTCCGCCGAGGCGTATGTCGAGCTGGAACGGATGTTGGCGCCCAGCGTGGTGACCAGTTCCAGAACAGATTCCGTCATTAGGCTTCGCGCGGGCGGGCGTGTGGATTTTTGGTCCCTCGAGAACCCAAATGCGGGTCGCAGCCGTGGTTACGACCGTGTGGTGATCGACGAGGCCGCCTTCGCCAAAAATGGCGACGTCAGGACGGAAGGCTCCATGATGGCGATATGGGAAAGGTCGATCAAGCCAACACTGTTCGACCGCAGCGGCCAGGCCCTCGTTTGTTCAAACTCGGCCGGAAAGAGCTTCGACAACTTCTTCTACAACATCTGCACAGACCCCCAATATGGCTTTCACGAGTACCACGCGACGACGCACGACAATCCCCTATTGCCAAAGCGCAATGCCGGCGAAAGCAAGCACGACTGGTTGGAGCGGCGCGAGTACGAGCTCGCCTCACTCGTCAGAGACAACGATCCTCTGGTTTTCGCCCAAGAATATCGGGCCGAATTTGTCGACTGGGCCGGCGTCACGTTCTTTGTCCGCGACAAGCTACTCGATCAGGGTAATCCCGTGCCCTACCCGACAAACTGTGACGTCGTTTACGCGGTGATCGATACTGCATCAAAGACAGGTACCGAACATGACGCGACGGCTGTCACGTATTACGCCTACGATCAGCATGCGAAAGGGCCTCGCCTCGTCATCCTCGATTGGGACATCGACCAAATTGAGGGCGCTGTGCTGGAAGCCTGGTTGCCCAGCGTCTTCACGCGTCTTGAAGAGCTTTCGAGACTCTGTCGCGCGCGCGGTGGTTCGATAGGTGCTTACATCGAGGACAAAAACTCTGGAACAATTCTCCTGCAACAGGCACGGCGTCGCGGGATGCAGGCGGAGGCGATCAAGTCAAAATTGACGGCGATGGGCAAAGACGAGCGGGCAATTTCGGTGTCGGGCTACGTGCATCGCGAGCTGATCAAATACTCGGAGCACGCCTTCCTCAAAACCCGGAAATACAAAAGGACTTCTCGGAATCATCTTCTCGATCAAGTCGAAGGTTTCCGGATCGGCGACAAGGATAGCGATAGGGAGGACGATCTCCTGGACACCTTCTGCTACGGCATCGCTATCGCTCTGGGCGACCGCGACGGCTTTTAGCAGTGTGGGCGACTATTCAGATCGGCAGGAAGTCGTTCAGCTCGACTTCTGTCCCACGGGAAGCAATGACAGGGCATGCTCAATGCCCGAATTGATCCTCCCAAACTTCACGCGCGACAACCGCAGGAGGGGTCCGACAAGGTTCGGTGTGCCCTCGATCACGGACCAACCGACCGACTGACTGCGCGGTGTCGAGCATGAGGATTCTTGCAGGCCTTTGGTATGGCTGGCAGACGATGCCAGAGGACGACGGTGCTCCTCGCTTTACGCCCATCAGAGTCTGCTCAGCCAACCTGGCCTTCCATGATAGCTTGGTCGTTGATCTCAAATTCCTAATCCCGACTTTCCCCCGAAGCGTGACGTTGTCTCGCGAGCATCTAGGAGTCCTCTGTCCGGCTGACGATTACCTAATTGCAAGACTTCGTCCGCGACGCCGATCGAGACGAGTCGCGATTGTTTCCGAGCTGACACCTGCATGGTTGGCTCGATGCTGCCCGGCAATTGCTCTGGAGCTTGGTGCCAGCGCTTCTCACCTGGGCATTCAACGGGCCCTCGACACAATGTTTACCGTTCACTAGTTCGCGCGAGGCTATCTGATCAACTCTTGGCGTATGGGCAACAACATGCGAGCCAAGGCCGCGTCTGTCTTGAAAGACTGACAATTTCGACATGGGAGTTCGGTGCAGTTCATGTAGCCTATCGACGCACAATGGCGATCGAAAACATCAAGGGTAGACATACCCGCCAGTCAAGTATGCCTTGAGCGGGGCCGCTTAATCTCCTGTTAACGTAGGGCCTATATGTTCAATGTTCGCAAACGAAGGCGTCTGCCATTTCTTCACCGTTTAGTCGCATGGCTGCTGAAGTACGCTTGACTGAGATTGTCGCGCTCTTTCGTCCTGCCAGATCTCACAAAGGCCGGCAGCCGCCACCTTGAAATTCGGCGACGGCGATAGTGCCATTGACATTCGACGAGCACTCGATGAAATCCCAATGAATCACTAGGATGCTCTGTCAGACTGCGACACTCCGGAGCGCGCTTTTAGCATCTCGATCTGCTTGTGCCAGCTGAGAGGTAAGCGCCGGCTCGTCAGGTCCACAACACCGCCGCAAAGTGTGCTCTGGTTACTGACGAGCGCTTCGATCAGGTCTGGCGCCAGAAACGCGAGCTGCATGTTCGCTCTCACATATGAAGGCGCCAGACCTTCAGCCCGTGCCAATTGATAGTAGCTCCGTATTTCACCGCACTCGCAGCGCTCTCGCCAGGCGGACGCGCGGCAGACCGCCTTCACCAAGGCGGCGGAGGCTCTCCCGTCGCTCCGCGAAGAATTAGACCCGAACCGCTCGAAGACCAAAGAGCGGCCACGTTTCACCATTGCCCCTTGCACTATTAGGCGTTTGGACGATCCGGCCGAAAATATCTCGATGCGTCCCTTACCAAGGACAACGCGCTCGATCACTTCACGCAGTTCCGAGCGTACTGATGCCAGAGGGCGATGCTGCCCTGAAGCTCGCTCCTGCAGGGGCGTCGCGTGCGCCAGTACCGCGCTCTCGATCGCCGCCGCCGGCACCCGCGGCAGCGAGCCCGCCATGTCCTTGCGGTTTTGCAGCAACGCCTGGCTCACATAACAGGGGTAACGCTGCCCGCAGCTTTTCTTGGTAAAGCTCGGGCTCATCAGGTTGCCGCGGTCGTCATACAGAATACCGGCAAGAAGCAGTGCATATGGCTTCGCCCGCACGATACGAGGGCTGGATCGATTTTCTGTAAGCGCCGGAGACAAAATCCCTCACTGAAGCGGCCGGAAAGTCTGGTTGCGCCGGAGCAAAAATACCTCGGCAGATAGCTCTTTGCACGGCGTGCAGAGGGCGGGGGGATGAAGGGCGTGGAACTTTACAGGCAGG
>CAIWTJ010000100.1 GCA_903915535.1 Enhydrobacter aerosaccus | reverse complement strand
GGTCCATCCCTCGCTGCCGGTCGCGACGGTTGCCGAGCTCGTCGCTCTCGTGAAGTCCAAGCCCAACACCTACAGCATCGCCTCGCCCGGCATCGGCACGCCGGGACACCTGACCGGCGAATTGTTCAAGGCGGCGGCCGGGCTCGATCTCATCCACGTGCCGTTCGGCGGCGGCGGCCTCGCGATCAACTCGGCGGCGGCGGGCCACACGCCGATCGCCTTCGGCTCACCGGCCGCGACGATGTCCCAGATCACCGGCGGGAAGCTCCGTGCGCTGGCGGTGGCCAGCAAGAAGCGCATCGCGTCGCTCCCCGACGTGCCGTCGATGACGGAGGCGGGCTACCCGAGCGTCGAGAGCGATGTCTGGGTGGGATGCGTGGCGCCCGCTGCCGTGCCCAAGGACATCGTCGGCCTGCTCCATCGCGAGATGGGCAAGGCGGTCCTGCTGCCCGACGTGAAGGAGCGCGTGGCGGCACTGGGCTTCGAGCCTTACGACCCCTCGCTCGACGCCTCCACGACGCGCATGCGCGAGGAGAGCGACAAATGGGCCAAGCTCATCCGCGCGCTGAACCTAAAAGCCGGATGACCTCACGCCTTGAAGCGCGCGATCGCCTTCTCGTCGAACTTGAGGCCGAGGCCGGGCTTGGTCGGCAGCACGAGTTCGCCGTTCTCGATCGCGGGCGTCTCCTCGTAGAGCGCCAGCATCCACGGCATGTACTCGACGGTGAGGCCGTTGGGGCACGCCGCCACCATGTGGCACAGCACCTCCGGCATGACGTGGCTCACGATCGGCAGGTTGAAGGCCTCGGCCATGGCCGCGACCTTCATCCATTGCGTGGGGCCGCCCACGCGCGCGATGTCGACCATCACGATGTCGACCGAGCGCGCCTCGATCATGTGGCGGAACGGCACGATGCCCCAGACATATTCGCCGCCCGCCACCGGCGTCTTGAGCGCCGCCGTCACGCGCGCGAGGCCGGCGTAGTCGTCGGCCGTCGTCACGTCTTCCAGCCAGAACAGGCCGATGCCCGCCTGCTCGACGCGGCTGCCGATATCGATCGCCTGTTCCGGCCGCCAGCGCTGGTTGATGTCGCACATCAGCGGGATGTCGGGACCGATGGCGTCGCGCACCGTGCGCATGCGGCGGATCTCGTCGGCCGGAGTCGGATCGCCCGGCAGCGCCATCTGGGTCTTCATCGAGCGGAAGCCCTTCTGCACCAGGATGCGCGCGGCCTGCTCCGTCTGCTTGTCGGTGAGGCCACGGCGCAGCGAGCCCGACGCATAGGTCGGCACGCGGCCGCGATGCCCGCCCAGCAGCTTCCACAGCGGCTGGTCGAGCGCCTTGCCCTTGATGTCCCACAGCGCGGTGTCGATCGCCGACAGGGCGAGCGTGAAGATGCCACCCGGACCGCCCACGTCACCCGTGCGCAGCTTGGCCAGCACCGCCTCGAGGCGCATCGGATCCTCGCCCACGATGCCGGCGCAAAGATCTTCCATCATGGCATGCAGGCTGCGCGTCACCCGGCCGCCGTAGAGCGTGACGCCGATGCCTTCGATTCCGTTGTCGGTGCGCAGGCGCAGGATCACGGTCGGACGCTTGCGGTTGGCGTCCTCCGGCATGTTGGCCAGCGGATCGTCCTCCGGCACGGCGAGCGTCACGACCTGGTAACCGGATATTTTCATCGTTTCCCCCGCGTGAATGACCGTTCACATCGGGGGCATTTTCGGCCAAAGTCCGCCGCAGCACAAAGGGAGAGACGAAGATGGACTTCGAATACTCGGATCGCAGCAAGGCGCTGCTCGAGAAGCTCAACAAATTCATGGACGAGGTGATCTATCCGGCCGAGCCCATCTACGAAGAGCAGATGGAGAAGGCGAAGGACCGCTGGCAGCTGCCGCCGATCATCGAATCCTGCAAGGCGGAAGCGAAGAAGCGCGGCCTCTGGAACATGTTCCTCCCTGCGGACCGCGAGAGCGGCGATACGCACGGCACGATGGGTCTCAGCAACCTCGACTACGCGCCGATCTGCGAAGTGCTGGGCCGCTCCAACATCGCCTCCGAGGCGGTGAACTGCTCCGCGCCCGACACCGGCAACATGGAAGTCTTCGCGCGCTACGGCACCGCCGAGCACAAGGAGAAGTGGCTGAAGCCACTGCTGAACGGCGAGATCCGGTCGTGCTTCGCCATGACCGAGCCCGCCGTGGCCTCCTCCGACGCACGCAACGTCGAGTGCCGCATCGAAGCCGACGGCGACAGCTACGTAATCAACGGCCGCAAGTGGTGGTCGTCGGGCATGGGCGATCCGCGCTGCAAGGTCATCATCCTGATGGGCAAGAGCGATCCCAACGCGCCGGCCTATCGCCAGCAGTCGATGATCGTCGTGCCGCGCGACACGCCCGGCATCAAGATCGTGAAAATGCTCCACGTGTTCGGCTACGACGACGCGCCGCACGGCCATGCCGAAGTGGTCTACGACAATGTGCGCGTGCCGAAGTCGGCGATTCTCCTCGGCGAGGGCCGCGGCTTCGAGATCGCCCAGGGCCGTCTCGGACCCGGCCGCATCCATCACTGCATGCGTGCGATCGGCGTCGCCGAGCGCGCGCTCGAGATGGCGATCAAGCGTGCCAAGAGCCGCACTGCGTTCGGCCAGAAGATCTCCGAGATGGGCGTGACCAAGGCCCACGTCGCCGACATGCGCATGGAGATCGACATGGCGCGCCTGCTCGTCCTCAAGGCCGCGTGGGCGATGGACAAGTTCGGCAACAAGGAAGCGCGCCAGCAGATCGCGATGATCAAGGTGGCGGTGCCGAACATCACGTCGAAGGTCGTGGACCGCTGCCTGCAGCTCCACGGCGCCGGCGGCGTCAGCCAGGTGTTCAAGCTTGCCAGCATGTACGCCCACCAGCGCACGCTCCGTCTCGCCGACGGCCCCGACGAGGTCCATCGCGACCAGGTCGGCCGTCTCGAGATCGCCAAGCACAACTGACGGGAAAGGCCGGCCTGCCTACTCCGTCTTGAGCAGGCCGGCCTTCTCGAACTCCACGATCGCCTCGTCTTCCTTCCGAAGCATCGCCGTCACGCCGGCGACGCTCAGCGCCTCGACATCGGCGCCGAGTTCGGCCTCGCGCTTGGCGAGCGCGGGATCGGCGATGGCGGCAGCCACCGCGGCATTGAGCTTGTTCACGATCTCGGCCGGCGTGCCGGGAGGCGCCATCAGATAGAGCGGCGTCGTGGCGTCGAAGTCGGTGACGCCGCGTTCGGCCAGCGTCGCGACATCCGGTAACTCGCGGGCGCGCTTGCGCGTGGAGACCGCGACGGCCGTGAGGCGTCCCTCGCGCACATGGCCGATCGAAGCCGGGATCTGGTCCATCACGGCGTCGATCAGACCCGCGAGCAGATCGTTCAGCGCCGGGCCATTGCTCTTGTAAGGGATGACGTTGAACTTCACGCCGGCCGCCTGCTGCAGCCGCAGGATGGCGAGATGATTGGTGCTGCCGTTGCCGGGATGGCCGATGGTGATCTTGCCCGGGTTCGCCTTGAGAGAGGCCAGCAGCGCGGGCCAATCCTTGATCGGATTGCTGGCGTTCATCACGATGTCCATCGGCGAGGTGCTGAGCAATCCGACGGGCGCGAAGCTCGCCAGCGTGTAGGGCGGCTTGCCGCCGGTCATGCGCGGACTGACGAGGAACGTGCCCGTCGAGCCCAGCACGATGCTGTAGCCGTCCGGCGCCGACTTCGCGACCTGCTCGGCGCCGATCGCGCCGCCCGCCCCGCCGCGGTTGTCGACGATCACCTGCTGGCCGAGCCGCTTGCCCATCGCCTCGGCGAACAGCCGCCCGGTGAGATCGGCATTGCCGCCCGGCGCGAAAGGCACGACCAGCCGGATCGGCTTGTCGGGATAGTCGGCGGCAGAGGCAGAGCGAGCGAAGGCGAGGACGGGCAAGGCGGCGAGGAGATGACGGCGGAACGTATGCATGGGTGCCAGCCTAGAGCGCGGGAGTCCGGAGCGCCCATCGTGTTGCATCGCAGGTTCCGCCCTGCGACTCCACCGCGTCGACGCTGAGCGCGGGCCGCTTAGATGCCGTCGTGGAGGACGGTCGTGCTACTTGCCATGCCACGCCGCCCCCCGCACAATTTGTTGAAATGGGCTGGCCGGCGGCGACGCTTGGGGACATTTTCACTTGGGACTATCGGAAAAGCGAGCGGAACGGCCTTGGTCCACTCGATCCGTGTACGCCTCGGTCCTGTTGCTTTGGTCTTTCGTATTTTGGGCTGGCTGGCAGTTCATCGGCCTCAACAGTGACGGCTCGTCCTTTCTCGCCCAACTCGTCAGCAGCGGCCGCTTCACCACCTACGGTGATTTTGCACGGCTCTACGCGATCGCCCTGATCCAGGGACCTACAGTCGTCGCGATAGAGCTGGGCATGACCGACCTCAAGTGGATCGCGCGGATCTATTCCTGGACGACCCTCGGCGTCCCCGCACTGCTCTACAGTCTGGCAATCGTGCGGGCGCGCCATGATGCCGACCTGCTGGGCCTCGTCCTCGGGACGGTGGCCGTGATCTTCCTGCCGTCCTGCCTGTTCAGCATCGGCGAGTACAACATCGCTTATGCGTCCGTCGTTGTGGCCGCGACCTGGCTGGCCACGGTGCGTGGGCCTTCGCTCCGGGACGCCATCGTGCTCCTGCTGCTGGGCCTTGTCTGCCTTCGGGCCTATGAGGCGCTGCTCTATCTCGGCCCGCTGGTCGCCGCGCTGGCGATCCGGACGGCCCCTCCGCCCACCTTGCCGGCCAACCCACCGTGCCAGATCCCGGTCGCGGCCATCGCGATGGCGCTGCCGGCGGCGATCGTGACCTGCGCGTGGCACGCGAAGTACCTCACGCCGCCGCTCGGCGTCCTGCTCATCGCAGGCTTCGTCGGATGGACGTGGCGCTTTCCCCCGGCTCTCTCGACGAATGCCCGGGCCGTCTCCTTTGTTGTTGCCGCGCTCTTCCTCTCGGACGGTGTCCTCGCGGCTCTCTCCCCGCGTCTCGCGCCTCCCGGCATCGGCACGTACGTATTCTCGCGCTCCATCGCGGACAACGTCGCGCTGATAAATCCGTCGTTCCTGCTGGCCCTCGCCATCACGGCCACGGCGGGTACAGCCGTCGTGCGGCGCAGTCGCCTGCTGCTGGGCACCAGTCTTGCTCTTCTGTTCCTCCTGCTCTCGGCATCAGCGTGGCAAAGCCTGCTTCTGCCGGAGACGCCTCAAGCCTACATGGCAGCCCAGACACGCCAGATCTGCGGTCTATTGACGGCGGCCTTCGTGCTTGTCGTGCTGGTGCGGCGCGCCGATCGCTCTCCGACCGGTTGGGCTCTGCCCCTCGGCTTCGCCGCCTTGGTGCCGATGGCGCCAACCTCTTTCCAGGCGGCGACCGAGTGGGGCCACGCCGTTGCCACGCTGCAGAAGGAACTCCGGGCGAAGCCGGGTATCGTCGCCTTTGGCGATCTGCCCCAGGAGGTGAGGCGGTGGTTCCGCGATCCCGTAGAGGTTGAGGTCCTGGCCGACCTCGGCCGCCTTGTGAGCATGTCCGACAGTGATGGTCGGCCGATGGACTTCCGGCCGATGAAACCGATCATCATGACGGAAGACCGGGCGCCCTACCTTTTCGCGATCGACACGCGGTATCGCTGGCGGGACTGATCGGCGGCATAGACCGGGCCGGGAACCGCTACGCCCTCTGCCGTAGCAGCTTGCCCGAGGGAGTCTTCGGCGGCGTTCCGGGCTCCGGCAGCGGGACACCATTCACGATGACGGCTTTCACCCCGCGCGGCCGGCTGATCAGCCGATCCTCGCCCGCCGGCAGATCGTGCACCCGTTCGAGCTTGCCGGCGCCGACCGTCGCGGGATCGAACACCACGACGTCGGCCGGCAGGCCGACAGCCAGACGGCCGCGGTCCTTCAGCCCGAAGATGTCTGCGGGGCGCTGGGTCAACTGATGGACCGCCTGTTCGAGCGTGATCGCCTTGTCCTCGCGCACCCAGTGACCGAGCAGGTGCGTGGCATAGCAGGCGTCGCACAGCTGGCTCATGTGCGCCCCGCCGTCGCCCAGCGCGATCAGCACGTTGGGATCCTGGACGATCTCGCGCACTTCGCCTTCTTCGAAGTTGAGGACGTTGGCGCGCATCTTCATGAGAAGGTCCTGCCCGGCGAAGTCGAACATCAGGTCGACCGGATCGACGCCACGCTCTTTCGCCACGTCGACCAGCTTGCGCTCGACCAGCGCGGTATCTCGCGCGGACGAAATGACGAGGTTGCGGAACATGGCGCGCCGCGTGTCGCCCTCGACTTCCTTGCCCATGAACCACTGGTCGTCGGGACCGCGCCCGGCCATCTGCAGCTTCACGCGGGCGCGGAAAGCAGGATCGGCATAGACGGCGCGGCGCTCGTCGTCGCTGTTCGCCGCGCGCAGCCGTTCAAACGACGCGAAGGTGTCGAACACCACGGGCGAGCGAAAGTTGAACTCGATCTGGATCGGCCGGCAGGCGCCCTGCGGGTAGATCGGCAGGCCGCGCGCGATCAGCTCGCGTGACTTCGCCAGCTGCGGGCGGTGCGAATTGGGACCGAGCGAGCCCGCCAGAAGCGCCGTCCAGATAACCGGCCGGCCGCTCATCCGGTGCAGCTCCTCATACTCCTGCCAGCGCGGATCACGCCCGACATTATAGTGGATGATGCCGTGACCCGATTTACCCACGGCGTCGGCGATTTCCAGCATCTCGCCGAACTCCGCGAGGCGGCTGGGTACCGGGCGGCCGGAATAGCCGATATGGACTTTCGACACTGAGGTTGCGAAGCCGACGGCGCCCACCGCCATCGCCTCCGCCACGATCTTCTTCATTTCGGCCACTTCGGCGCCCGTAGCGGCGCGCGTCGTGGAGTCGTCGCCCATCACCGAAAGGCGCACCGGCGTGTGCCCGACCATGACGGCGACATTGATGCCGAGCGGCTGCCGGTCGAGCGCATCCATATATTCCGGGAAGGTCTCGAACGGCCAGTCCGCGCCGATGCCGGCCTTGAGGGCGGCGAGGCTCATGCCTTCCACTCTCTCGAGCGTGCGCAGGATCAGGTCGCGATGCTCGGGTCTGGTCGGCGCGACGCCGAAGCCGCAATTGCCGACCACGACCGACGTCACGCCGTGCCACGGCGAAATGGTGAGCATCGGATCCCAGAGCACCTGCGCATCGTAATGCGTGTGCACATCGACGAAGCCCGGCGAGACGATCATGCCTTTGGCGTCGATCGTCTGCGTCGCTGCGCCCGGCGCGTCGCCCAGCGCCACGACCTTGCCATCCTTGATGCCGACGTCGCCTGGGCGGCGCGCGCGGCCCGACCCGTCGACGATCTCGCCGCCGGCGATCTTGATGTCGTAGTCCATGCCCGCCTACTCCACCTTGACGCCGGTGTACTCGATCATCTCTTTCCAGTAGGCAAGGTCGTCCTTCTGGCGCTTCGCAAACTCGGCCGGCGTCGACCCGATCGGATCGAAGCCCAGCGTCTTCCATTTCTCGAGCGACTGGGGGTCCTTGAGCGCCGTGTTGATGTCGGCCGAAAGCTTGTCGACGATCGCCCTGGGCGTCTTGGCGGGCGCGAACATGCCGTACCAGCCGTCGACCACGAAATCGGGGAAGCCCGCTTCGACCATGGTCGGCAGGTCTGGCGCCGAGGGCGAGCGCGTGGCGCAGGTCTGGGCCAGCGCCTTGACCTGCCCGCCGCGCGCCTGCGGCAGGGCCGACGGCAGATTGTCGAACATGTAGGCGATGCGGCCGGCCATCAGGTCGGGCTGCGCCTGCGCGCTGCCGCGATACGGCACGAGCGTCGCCTTGAGACCCGCCCGCTTGACCAGCAATTCGGCCGCGATGTGCTGGCTCGAGCCGGTGACCGCCGCGTAGGAGACGCCGTCCTGCTTCCGGATCCACTCGACCAGTTCCTTTGGCGTCGTGGCCGGAATGCTGTTGGGAATCACCAGGACCATGCAGGCGGTGCCGAGCAGGGTCAGCGGTTCGAAGTCCTTGATCGGGTCGTATGGCAGGTTGGGATAGAAGATCTTGTTGGAGGCGTTGGTGCTCTGCGTGCCGAGCTGGATCGTGTAGCCGTCGGGCGCCGCCTTGGCCGCCAGATCCGTGCCGATGGCGCCGGCCGCGCCGCCCTTGTTCTCGATCACGATGCCCGACTTCCATACGTCGCCGAGCCGGGCCGCCAGGATGCGCGACAGCGTGTCGGTCGGACCGCCGGGCGGAAATGGAACGATCCAGCGGATCGGCCGGCTGGGGTAGTCTTGAGCGTGCGCCGGACTTCCCAGTGCGGCAAACATCAGAAGGACGGCGAAGGAGAGGCGGAAGGACATGTTGCGAGCTTGATGGCCGCCCTGTCCTGAGGCAAGACCGAAGGCTGGAGGAAACGAAACATGACGGATCGCCTCAAGGGCAAGGTCGTGCTCATCACGGGCGGCGCCTCGGGTCTTGGCGCCAATGCCGCCGACCTCATGGTCAAGGAAGGCGCACGGGTCGTGGTGGCCGACATCGCTGCCGATCGCGGCAAGGCGGTCGCCGACAAGCTCGGCGCCTCCGGCCACTTCGTGAAACTCGACGTCACCAGCGAAGACAACTGGATGGGCGTTATCGCCGAAACCGTCTCGAAGTTCGGCGCGCTGCACGTGCTGCTGAATTCGGCCGGCATCGGCCTCAGCAAGACGGTCGAGGACATCACGCTCGAGGAATGGCGCCGCGTCCATGCGATCGATCTCGACGGCGTGTTCCTGGGCTGCAAGCACGGCGTCGCGGAGATCAAGAAGCACACGAAGGAACTCGGCGGCTCGGTGATCAACATCTCGTCGATCTCGGGCATCATCGCCGGCGCCAACATGGCCGCCTACAACTCGGCCAAGGCGGGCGTCCGGCTGCTCAGCAAGTCGGTGGCGCTGCACTGCGCCAAGTCGGGCTACAACATCCGCTGCAACTCGGTGCATCCAACCTTCATCGACACGCCGATCCTCGACAAATACCGCGACCGTTTTGGCCAGGACCTGATGCAGCAGAAGCTCGGCAAGCAGGTCCCGATCGGCCGCCTCGGCCGGCCCGAGGAGGTGGGCTGGGCTCTCGTTTTTCTCGCCTCCGATGAATCGAGCTTCATGACGGGCTCGGAAGTGATCATCGACGGCGGCATTTCGGCAATGTGACCATGAAGCCCGGCGACTCGCTGCCTCTCAAGGACGTGCTCGATCCGAAGCCGGGGCCACTGGTATCGACGGTGGCGCCGCCTGAGCTCCCGGTCCCGATCGTCGTCAGGGACGACTTCGGCTTCTTGGGCGAAGCGAACGTCATCGCGGCAGCCATCAACTCGGCGACCGGCCGAAGTCGACGGCGTTTCCCGCTCTGGGTGCGGATCACAGCCTATGTTATGGCGGCCTGCGCCTTGGCTCCCGTCATTCTCCGATTCTTTTGAAGGATATGCGCAATGCTCCTCTCGCTCGACAATCGTAAGGTCTATTTCGACCTCGCCGGCCCGCAGAATGCGCCGGTCGTGTGCTTCACCCATTCGCTCAATGCCGATGGCGGCATGTGGGTCGAGCAGATGGTGCCGCTGCTGGCCGCGGGCTATCGCGTGCTGCGCCTCGACATGCGCGGCCACGGCGGCAGTGCCCCGGTCGAGGGCGACTATACGATGGACGCGCTGGCCGCCGACGTGAAGGGCGCGCTCGACGTGCTCGGCATCAAGAAGGTGCACTATATCGGTCTGTCGATCGGCGGCATGATCGGCCAGGGGTTTGCCTTGGCGAACCCGGGCTATCTCTCTTCGCTCTGCCTCTGCGACACGCAGCCCAGCACGCCTCCGGGCTCGGCCGGCACCTGGGAAGAGCGCAAGGCCACCGTGCGCAGCAAGGGTCTGGCGGCCCTGGCCGACGGCACGATGGACCGCTGGTTCACGGCCGAGTTCAAGCAGGTGAACCCCCAGCGCTGGCGCGAAGTGCTCGACACGATCAGCGGCACCACGCCCGCGGGCTCGGCGGGCTGCATGTCGGCGATCCAGAACTTCGACTATCTCGACCGGCTCTCGACCATCAACACCCCGACGATGGTCATCTGCGGCGACGAGGACGAAGGCACGCCGCCCGAGCGCAACAAGCTGATCGCCTCGAGGATCCCCGGCGGCAAATACGAAGGCATCGCCAAAGCGCGGCACCTGCCCAATGTCGAGCGGCCGGACGCGTTCAACAGGATCATGATGGGCTGGCTCGCGGCCAACAGGTAGTCACCATGGATTTCGCCTTCACCGAAGACCAGCTCGCCATCAAGGACTCCGTCGGCAAGCTTTGCGCCCAGTTCGACGGCAAGTACTGGCTGAAGAAGGACAAGGAAGGCGGCTTCCCGGAGGACTTCTACCGGACGATGGCCGACGCAGGCTGGCTCGGCATCGCGATGCCCGAGGAGTACGGCGGCTCGGGCCTCGGCATCACCGAAGCCGCGATCATGATGCAGGCGGTGGCCGAATCGGGCGCCGCCCTTCAGGGCGCCTCGGCGATCCATCTCAACGTCTTCGGTCCCAACCCGATCGTGGTGTTCGGCACCGAGGAACAGAAGAAGCGCATCCTGCCCGACATCATCAAGGGCAAGGTAAAGGGCTGCTTCGCCGTCACCGAACCCGACGCCGGTCTCAACACCACGGCGCTCGACACCAAGGCCGAGCGCGACGGCAACGGCTATGTCGTGCACGGCAAGAAGACCTGGACCACCACGGCACAGGTCGCCGACAAGATGCTGCTGATCGCGCGCACCACCCCGAAGGAAAAATGCAAGAAGGCGACGGACGGCCTCTCGCTTTTCTATACCGACTTCGACCGCTCGAAGATCGAGGTGCGCGAGATCGAGAAGATGGGCCGCAAGGCGATCGATACTAACCAGGTGTTCATCGACGGCCTCAAGGTCCCGCTCGAGGATCGCATCGGCGAGGAAGGCAAGGGCTTCCACTATCTGCTGCACGGGCTCAACCCCGAGCGTGTGCTGATCGCCGCCGAAGCGATCGGCATCGGCAAGGCGGCGCTCGCCAAGGCCACGCAATATGCCAAGGAGCGCACGGTGTTCGGCCGACCTATCGGCAAGAACCAGGCGATCCAGCATCCGCTGGCCGAGAGCTGGATGCAGCTCGAGGCGGCCAACCTGCTCACCTTCAAGGCGGCGTGGCTCTACGACCAGGGCAGGGAATGCGGCGCCGAGGCCAACTCGGCCAAGTATCTCGGCGCGCGCTATGCCTACGACGCCTGCGAACGCGCGATCCTCACCCATGGCGGCTACGGCTACGCCAAGGAATTCCACGTCGAGCGCTTCCTGCGCGAGGTCATGATCGCGCGCATCGCGCCGGTCAGCGAGCAGCTCATTCTCTGCTACGTGGCCGAGCGCGTGCTCGGCCTACCGAAGAGCTACTGACGCGGCTCGATCAGGCCGAAGAACTTCAGGGTCAGCCAGAACGCGAAGGCGCCGCCGGCGCCGAAGCCGCCCAGGACCGCCATGAATTCGATGTGCTCCATCCAGCCCGCCCAGGTGCGCACGCCGTTGACCATCGTCGGGCCTGCGTTCGACCAGCTATTCACGCCCGAAGAAGCCTCCGTGAGCCAGAGGTAGACCTCGAGGGGCACGACTCCGATCACGAAGCCGCCTGCCAACGCGGCCCACGGCGATGTCCATCCTCGGCGGCGATAGAGCAAAGCGGCAGGCACGCCGAAGATCACGGCATGCGTGGCGCTGACCGTGACGGCGGGCAGGAACGCCCACGCATCCTCGAAGGCGCCGGCCGCCAGCGCTGCGGCGACAACTGCGCCGATCACGGTCGCAAGGGCCCAGATGGCAACGGTCTTCATGAGCCCTCCTCGGCTTCGATCGCCGGCCCCCACTCCGTGACCACGCGCTCGAGGTCGCCGAAATTGCGATGGACCTGTTCGAGTGCAAAGCCCATGGCGAAGAAGCGCTCGGCCGTCTCGCCGGGAAGCTCCCGCGTCGCGCCCTCCTGGCGCATCAGGGCGATTTCCTCGGTATAGGCCCGAAGGGCCGATTCAAACGGTTCGAGCGACGCCGGACCCTCGCGCACCAGCAGGGCGGCGGCGCTTGCCTTCATATAGTCCGACGCCGACGCGGCGATGGCGCCGAGGCGCGGCTGGAGCCGCTGGCGGATCTCCTCGGGCATCGCCTCGCCCGCGGCGCGTCCCACGATCACCAGATCGTGGCGCAGGCGCAGCAAGGTGCGCTGCAGCGGCCCCGTCTCCGGCTCGCGCGACAGCCGTGCGCGGCGTTCGCGCTCGGCCTCGACGCCCACCGCATTGAGTTCGTTGAGCGACTGCCCGATCCCGTCCTGCAGCTGGTGGAGCGCGTTGTCGTCGAAGCCCTCGCGCTTGCCCGCGAGCAGGACCGTCAGGACGCGCGCCATCAGCTCGAGTGTGCGCGCCGCCACCTGGCGCATCTGCGGGTGTGCCCGCGACGGGAGAACGATGAACGACACGAGCAGGCCCACGATCGCGCCGACGCCCACTTCGATGACACGAAAGACCGCCGAATAGAACGGCGTCGTATGCGTCATCTCCGGCACCAGCAGAACGATGATCGCCGTGATCGGCACCACGTTCATGTTCGCGCGCGTGGCGGCGAACAGGGCAAGCGGCGCCACGGCGATGAACAGCACCGCCAGCAGCGCCCACTCGGTGCCGTGGGGAATGACGATCGCGACCGCGCCGCCGTAGATCGCGCCACCGATCGTTCCGATCAGGTAGTCGGCGCTGGCCTTGAGCGACCGGCCGACGCTCATTTGTGTCACGATGACGGCCGTCAGGACTGTCCACAGCGGCAGCGGGATGTTGAGCGCCTGCGCGACCACCAGGGCCAGGATGGCACTCAGCGTGACCCGAAGCGCCAGCGCCAGATGAACGCGCCGCAGGCGGGCCGCGCGGACGCGCAGCCATCTCCACACGATTTCCAGTTGTTTCACAGTAGTTTAGCGGAAAGTAGCTTCATGCCGGACGCAGAGAACCACGGCGCGCCGCCAAGGAAAAGCCTTGTGCGGGGACGCAACTAACCGCCCGGGCAAGCCGTTCCCTTTGCACGTACGCCACTTCGAGCGGAGGAGGAGACCATGACAAAGACTGGATTGCTCGCCGCCATCGCTTTCGGCGGACTGATCGTCGGAGCGACCGCGCTCGCAACGCCGCCCAACGGTTTCCAGCCCGCGGCGGCGCAGGTGCGCGCCGAACAGTCCTGTGACAAGGAAGGCGTCTGGCCCAATTCGGCCGCGCGCGAACTCTGCCTGGCGCACGTGACTCGCGCTTACGAGTGGGGCGAGCCGGCTCTCGCCAAACAGCTGGCGCATGTCGCCCGAGAAGCGCGTGAAAGCTGCATGAACGAAGGGTTCCGCGTCGAAACAGCGGGCTTCCGCGACTGCATCGGACGCGAGATCGATGCGCGCAGCGACCTGCTGATCCTGGGCGACGACCAGAGCGGCGACAACGTCGCTACTGCCCAATAGGCGGCTGCGGACTGGTTCGGGGGCCTTGAAATGGCCCCGATCCGGCCCGCAACCGCTTTTTGAACGCCGCGTTTTTCCTGCACACGGACGTTCTCGTTCAGCCACACAGGAGATAAACCATGACCCGAGCAACGATGCTTGCACTTGCAATGGGCGGCCTGGTCCTGGCCGGCACGCCATTCGCTGCCGCCAACGCACAGTCGGGCGACGCGCTGGCTCACGCGGAACGCGCCTGCTCCGAAGCTGGCGTGCGCCCATATTCAGGCGCGTACAACAGCTGCGTCGACCGCGCAGCCGACGACTTCTATCGCGGCGCGCCCGAACTCGCCTATGATGCAGCTCACGCGATCGGCAGTGCCAACAACGTGTGCGCATCCTACGGCCTCGACCCGCACTCTCTGGGGTACTCCCAGTGTATCGACAACGAGGCACGCCGCGGCCCCGACACTGTCCAGGCGTTGACCTTCCTCGACGACACGCCGCATACAGCGGTCGCCGTCGATAGTTACGGCTTCGGCTACGACAACCAGGGCAACCTGCTCGACTCGCATGGTTATGTGATCAAGCCGGTACCGTATCGCCCGTAACGCGAAACGCACTCTTCAATTGACGACACCACCGGCCGGGCAGCCTTGCCCGGCCGGTTTCTTTTGTGGAATGAAGAGGCATGGAACCCCTGCCCGCTTCAGTCCTTCCCGCCGGCGTCAGCGCCCGCATCCTTCCCGGCATCAACGGCCTCGACATTCATGTGCTCGAAGCCGGCGCCGGCAAAGGCCGGCCCGCGATCCTGCTGCTGCATGGCTTTCCCGAGCTTGCCTACAGCTGGCGCAAGGTGCTGCCCGCGCTGGCCGCGGCGGGCTATCACGCGATCGCACCCGACCAGCGCGGCTATGGCCGCACGACCGGATGGAGCAAGGACTTCGACGCCGATCTTTCGAGCTTCCGCTTCCTGAACCTGCTGCGCGATTCGATCGGCGTGCTCTATGCGCTGGGCCATCGCACGGCCGAAGCCGTCGTCGGCCACGACTTCGGCGCAGCCGTCGCCTCGTTCCTGGCGCTGGTGCGGCCCGACATGTTCAAGCGCATGATCCTGATGAGCGCGCCGTTCGGCGGCGTCTCTTCCGTGCCGTTCGATACCGTCGGCAAGCCGCCGGCGCCGAAAGCCCCCGACATCCATGCCGCGCTCGCCGCATTGCCGCGTCCGCGCAAGCATTACCAATGGTACCAGTCGACCCGCGAAGCCAACGAGAACCAGTGGCACGCCAGGCAGGGCGTCCATGACTTCATGCGCGCCTACTACCACTACAAGAGCGCCGACTGGAAAGGGAACAAGCCGTACGAGCTGAAAGGCTGGATCGCCGAAGAGCTGGCCAAGATGCCGACCTACTACATCATGGATCTGGCCGAAGGCATGGCCGAGACCGTGGCCAAGGAGATGCCCTCGCCCGCCGAGATCGCCGCCAACAAGTGGATGACGGACGACGAGATGCGCGTGTACAGCACGGAGTACGAGCGCAACGGCTTCCAAGGCGGCCTCAACTGGTATCGCGTCCGTACGTCAGGACTCGTGGGCCGTGAGTACGAGGCTTTTGCTGGCCGCACGATCGACCAGCCGTCGACCTTCATCTCCGGCAAGAGCGACTGGGGCAATTTCCAGACACCGGGCGCGCTCGAGCGCATGCAGAAGAGTGCTTGCACGAACATGAAGCAGATCCATCTGATCGAAGGCGCCGGCCACTGGGTCCAGCAGGAACAGGCCGACGAGGTCAATCGCCTGCTGCTTCAGTTTCTGAAGTCTACCTGACCCGCCACTTGGCGGCTTCCGCCGGCTCGGCGTTGCATGCCGCCGCGACGAACGCGGCCGTCAGCAACGTGGCCTGACGCAGTTCGCTCTGCGCCACCTTGTCCCGCGTATCGGCGGGCGTCAGCACCTTGTGCAGATGCGCGTTGGGATCGTCGAAGCCCGCGACCAGGCGAATCGCGGGAATGCCGCCTTGCGCGAAATTGGCATGGTCGGAATTGGTCATCAGCGGCCGCACGGTGCGCAGCGACTGGCCGTTTGCTTCCGCGACCTGCAGGAGGAACGGCTCGACGCCCGCATAACCACTGGTGAGGGCCGCGATATGCGGACTACCCGCCACCGAGTCGAGATTGACGTTGAGCGCGATCTTGCCGCGCTCCGCCACACTCAAAGCCTCGACGTACTGCGCCGAACCGGTGAGCGCCCATTCCTCGACCGAGAAGAACATCACCCGCAGGCCGCGCCGGAACTTGGCCACGAGCGGCGAGAGCGCACGCGTCACGGCAAGCACCGAGGCGAGGCCGGTACCATTGTCCATGGCCGACTCGGCGAGATCGTGCCCGTCGACATGCGCCGACAACACGACCCATTCGTCCGTCGTACCGGGATACTCATACATCAGCGTCTCGGTCTCGGCCGGGCTCTCCTCCGTCTCGACCGTCATCGTGACCTTGGGCCAACCGGCCGCCGTGCGTGCCAGCCGCGCCGCCACTTCGGGCGGAATGCCAAGGCCCGGAATGCCCTCGCCGCCCATACGCCCGGACGAGCCGGTGACGACGTGGCCCGGCAGCGGTCCCGCGATCAAGAAGCCGACGGCGCCGTGTTGCCGCGCCATGTCGTACTTGCGGCGGCGATGAATGGTGCCGGCCGCGAACATCAGCTCGTGCCGCGCCAGGACGATGCGGCCCATGATCTCCTTCGCGTGCTCGGCGAATTCTTCCGGCGTGCCGCGTCCGATATCGAGCACCTCGGCTGTCAGCCCCTCTTTCGCCGTCGCGATCGAGCGCACCAACGGATGACACTTGGCCATCGTGCCGTCGGCCAGACGTAGCGTTGCCTTCTTCGACCGCCAGCCACCATAGGACACCGGGATCGACCGGCCGGAGTTGGCTGGTGAAGCGGCCTTCACCCGCTCTCGCAACAGGGCGAAGGCCTTCTTCTCGCTCTCGGTGCCGGCAAGACGTCCGCCGGTGTCGCAAATGTCGTTGAAGTCGCGCCACAGGTCGGGATCGGCCGCGAGCTTGGCCGCAACGGCGGCATCGAGACGATAATCGGTCATCGGTTCAATTTCCCGTCGAGCAGTTCGAGGAAGGCGGCGGCGAGCACGGATGGCTCGCGGTCGCGGCGGTGGAACACGCCGATCTCGTAGACAACCGCCGGCTCGAACGGCCGTACGACCAGACCGAGATGGCCGAAGCTTGCAGCCGACAGCGGATCGACCAGCGACCAGCCGGTGCCTTCCGACACCAGCGCACAGAGGCTGGCAAAGAATTCCGCCTCGGCCACCGCGTTGATCTGCGCGCCGGCCGCGGCAAAAGTCGCGAAGATGCGGTTCGGCACCTGATGCGAGCGCGCCGGCATCACCATCGGATACTCGGCCAGCAGCTTGGGCGTCACGACCTTGCGCGACGTGAGCGCATGGCGGGGCGGCAGGATCGCGACGCAACGCATCTGGTACTTCACGAGCGTGATGTCGGTCTCGTCGATCGGCAGTTCGGCGATGCCGATGTCGAAGCTTTCGCTCGGCAGGAGCTGGCTCACGACATCGGAGTGGCGCGAGATCAGACGCACCGAGACGCCCGGCCGTTCGCGCAGGAATTCCGAAACCAGCGGCGGTAGGAGCGAGATTGCAGCCGACGGATGGCTCGCGATCACCAGCCGCCCGGCCTGACCTTCGCGGATTTGCGCCGTCGTCGACGCCAGCCGGTCCACTTCGCCCAGCACGCGGCTCGCCTCGGCATAGAACAGCATGCCCTCTGGCGTCGGCTTCAGCCGGCCGCCGGAGCGTTCGAACAGGGAGAAGCCCACCGACTCCTCGAGCTTGGCGATCTGGCTCGAGACGGCGGGCTGGGTGATGCCCATGGCCTGGGCCGCGGCCGTGACCGAGCGGTTGTCCACGACGGCGCGGAAGGCTTCCAGAAGCTTGACGTCCATTGACTATAACAATCCGTTATTGCCGCTTTATACCGCTGCGAAGCCAATCTATGCAAAGAATTCGCCAACAGTACCCATCATTGCCCACCGGCATAGGATTTGCTTATGCTGTGTCATGACTTCTATTCCCATCATCCTGGCAGAGGGCATCAGCAAGCGGTTCGGCGAGAACCAGGTGCTGACGCGCGTCTCGCTGCCGGTGATGGAACGCGACGTGGTTTGCATCGTAGGCCCCTCGGGGTCGGGCAAGACGACGCTGCTGCGCTGCCTTGCCTTGCTCGAGACGCCGAGCGAAGGCCGGGTGGTGATGGAAGGCACGGCGATCTCCACGCCCGAGCAGCCGAAGCCGGTCAAGGCCGCGGCACGCGCCGTGCGCTCCGACATCGGCATGGTGTTCCAGCACTTCAATCTCTGGCCGCACATGTCGGTGCTGGAGAACCTGATCGAGGCGCCGCTGCGCGTGAAGAAGATGCCACGCGCCGAAGCCGTCGCGATTGCCGAGAAGCTCCTCGTGAAGGTCGATCTGTTCGACAAACGCGATGCCTACCCGGCGCGCCTGTCCGGCGGCCAACAACAACGCGTGGCAATTGCCCGCGCGCTCGCCATGTCGCCCAAGGTCCTATTGTTCGACGAAGCGACTTCGGCACTGGACCCGGAACTGCGCCGCGAAGTGCTGCTGGTCATGCGCCAGCTCGCGACGGAGGGCATGACCATGCTGGTGGTCACCCACGAAATGGGGTTCGCCCGCCACGTCGGCACGCGGACCGTGTTCATGGACAGGGGAGAGATCGTCGAGGAAGCGCCGGGAGCGGCATTCTTCGACGCGCCGAAGACCGAGCGCGCCAGGCGCTTCCTGCAGCAGTTCGAAGAGTGACGGGGAATTAAAAGGGAGACGGATCATGGGTGTGAAGGCAATTCTGGGAGCGCTCGCCATGGCGGGCTCGATCGCGGTGACCCTACCGGCCGAAGCGCAGCAGTCTCAATCGCGGCTGTTCGAGATTACCAAGAGCCACAAGCTGCGCGTCTGCCAGTTTCCGCTCTATTACTCGATCTCCTACCGCAATCCGAAGACCGGAGAGCTGGAGGGCATCGATGCCGATCTTTCCAAGGAGCTGGCCAAGGAACTCGATGCCAAGCTCGAGGTCGTCGAGACCAGCTTCGGCGCCTTCATCGCCGACCTCCAGTCCAACAAGTGTGACATCGGCATGTTCGGTGTCGGCGCGACACTCAAGCGCGCGCAGGCTGTCGAATTCTCCAAGCCCTACCTGATCACCAACGTCTATGCCGTGGTGCGCAAGGACGGCCCGATCAAGAAATGGGAAGACATCGACAAGAAGGGCATCAAGGTCGCGGTCTCGCTCGGCAGCTTCATCGAGCCGTTCATGAAGACTTACCTGAAGAATGCCGAGGTCATCTCGATCGCCCCGCCCAACACGCGCGAGGCCGAGCTGGTGGCGGGCCGCGTCGACGTCGACATGACCGACTTCCCGACCGCCGTGAAGGTGACCGATGAGTTCGACTGGGCGGCCTATGTAACGCCCGCCGAAAAACTCGCGGTCACGCCCTACGCCTATGTCGTGGCGCCGGGCGACCAGATCTGGCTGAACTACGTCAATCTGTTCGTCGACACGATCAAGCTCGACGGCCGACTGAAGAAATTCGCCGAGAAGAACAAGCTCGGCCCGATCGTGGCTCCGTAGGGAGCGACGCCGTAGATGTTCAAGTACCAGTTCCGCTGGGACACGGTTCTCGGCAGCAACTTCGACTTCATGATGTCGGGGTTGCAGATGACACTGATGATCTCGGCATCGACGCTGGTGCTGGCGATGATCGCGGGTCTGATCATCGCCCTTCTCGACATGTCGCGCTTCCCGCCGGCGCGCTGGATCGGTGTGGCCTTCGGCGAGATCATCCGCAACACACCGATCCTGGTGCAGCTGCTCTGGGTCTACTACGTCCTGCCCATCGTGTTCAGCATTCGTATCGAATCGCTGACCGCGCTGATCATCGGCCTGTCGCTCTACCAGGGCGCGTTTATTTCCGAAGTCTACCGCTCGGGTATCCAGGGCGTGCCCAAGGGTCACAAGGAAGCGGCCCAGGTGCTTGGCTTGACGCCGATCCAATCCTTCGTGCGGATCGTCATGCCGCAGGCGATCCGCATGACACTGCCGCCGCTCGCCTCGAATTTCGTGCAGCTCATCAAGTTCTCCTCGCTGGGCGCGGTGATCTCGGTAAGCGAGATCACGCGGCGCGGCATGGAACTCAGCGCCTCGAACTTCCGGCCGCTGGAGACCTTCACCTTCATCGCCGTCGTCTATTTCCTGATCTGCTGGCCACTGGCCATGGCCATCCGCTGGTGGGAACGCCGCCTGCAGGCGCGCTGACCTATGTCCGCCCCTGAACTCCAGCAAGTCCGCCGTGCCCTCGCCCGCCAGGTCGACAGCTCCCTCGACGGGCTGATCTCCGTGACGCAGCGGCTGGTCGGAGTCGCCTCGCCCAACCCGCCGAGCGACACCGAGGAGATCGCCAAGGTGGCCGAGGCACTGTTGCGCGAGATCCCCGGCATCGAGATCGAAGTGATCGAGCCCGCGCCGCGCGTCAAGAGCCTGATCGGCCGCATCAGGAGCGGCAGACCAGGCCGCCGACTGATCTTCAACGGTCATCTCGACACCTTCCCAATCCTGGAAAGCCTGCCGTGGACCGTGCCGCCGCTGGGTGGCGTGCTGAAGGACGGCAAGCTGTACGGCCGGGGCGTCAGCGACATGAAGGGCGGCCTCGCCTGCTCGATCCTGGCCGCGAAGCTGATGGCCGAGAACCGCCACTCCTGGTCGGGCGAGATCGTGCTCACTCTGGCCGGCGACGAAGAGAACATGGGATCGCTCGGCACCGGCTACATGATGGACCACGTTCCCCATGCCAAAGGCGACGCCAACATCTGCGGCGATGTCGGCTCGCCCAAGGTGGTGCGCTTCGGCGAGAAGGGCCTGATGTGGGTCGAGGTCGAGGCCACGGGCTCGCCGGCCCATGGCGCGCATGTCCACCGCGGCACCAACGCGATCGACCGCCTGCGCACCGCGCTCGACCGGCTGAAGGATCTCGAGGATGTGCCCTTCCAGGCGCCGCCCGTGGTTACCGCCGCGATCGCCAAGGCCAGGGCGATTTCCGAGCCGCTGTCGGGGGCAGGCGAGTCAGAGACCTTGCAGCGCGTGACGGTGAACATCGGCACGATCGAAGGCGGCACCTCGCCCAACCTCGTGCCGACGCATTGCATCGCACGCGCCGACATCCGTCTCCCCGTCGGGATCACGACGGACGTCCTGGTGGCGAAACTCGACGAATGGCTGGCGCCGCTGGAAGGCGTGACATGGCGCGCCATCCGGCGCTTCGAGCCCTCCTTCACCCCGCCCGGCGACGAGATCGTGCAACGCACCGCCAAAGTCGCGGCAGAAGTTCTGGGCGAGGCGCCTGCCGTGAACATGCGGGTCGGCGGCTCGGACTCGCGCTGGTATCGCCCAGCTGGTGTGCCGACCGTCGTGCTGGGGCTCACGCCCTTCAACATGGGCGGCGCCGACGAATATGTCCTGGTCGACGAGCTGCTGGCCGTCGCCAAGATCCACACGCTCACGGCCTTCGACTTTCTGACAGCGGGACAATGACCATGGAACGGCTTTCCGACGACGAGCTCTTCACCCTGCCGATGACCTTCATGGGCGCGCCCTACGGCCGCCCCGGTCCCGGCAGCAGAGCGGCCGTCCTGGGCATACCCTTCGACTGCGGCACCAACATGCGCATCGGCGCGCGCGGCGGCCCCGACTCGGTACGCGAGAAGTCGCAGCTGATGCGCCGCTTCAATCCGACCAACGCCGACTTCGATCCGGTGACGGCGCTGGGCCTGGTGGACTGCGGCAACGTCAAGCTGACGCCCAGCAAGATCGTCGATGCCTTCGAGCGCACCGAACAGGCAGTCGACCGCATCGTGCAGGCCGGTGCCGTGCCGATCACGATCGGCGGCGACGGTTCGG
Source organism: Enhydrobacter aerosaccus (assembly GCA_903915535.1). Lineage (GTDB taxonomy): Bacteria > Pseudomonadota > Alphaproteobacteria > Reyranellales > Reyranellaceae > Reyranella > Reyranella aerosaccus_C. The sequence continues at coordinate 4,751 of CAIWTJ010000100.1, read as the reverse complement.
TCACGGTCCCGGTCGCCCGCGCGGTGGGCAAGAAGTATCCGAAGATGGCCGCGCTCCATATCGACTCGCACACCGACTCGTACCCGTACGGCAGCGAGGAGAAATACAACTCCGCCACCCAGTTCACGCATGTCGCCGAGGAAGGGCTGATCGATCCCGAGTTCTCCTGGCACGTGGGCATCCGCAGCACGACCTACGCGCAGGGTGTCGTGCCCCGCGCCATGAGCCTTGGTTACAAAGTCGTGTCGATCGACGAGCTGATCCGCGGCGGCTTCGCCCAGCGCATGGCCGAGTTCAAGGACAAGGTCGGCAAGCGGCCGGTCTATCTCTGCTTCGACATGGACGTGTTCGATCCGTCGTGCGCCCCCGGCGTCTGCACCCCGTCGTGGGGCGGCCTCAGCGCGCGCGAAGGCATCGACTTGCTGCGCTGCCTCACCGACCTCAACATCGTGGCGGTCGACGTGAACACCGTGAGCCCGCCGCAGGACGTGAACGGCATGGCCGCGCACCTCTGCGCGCACGTGATCTACGAAACGCTCGTCCTGCTGTGTCGCCAGATGGGTCTCGCAGGCGCACACTAACCCCATTGCCGCGAGGCGGGGCGACCCGCACTCTGCGGCATGCGCCATCGCCTCCTTCTCGCCCTCGCCCTTCTCGCTTCCTTCGTCGCGACGGCGCGCGCCGAATATCCCGAGCGGCCGATCCGCATGATCGTGCCGTTCCCGCCGGGCGGCGTGACCGACGTGGTGGCACGCCTGATCGCCGAAAAGCTCACCGCAGACCTGGGCCAACAGGTGATCGTCGACAACAAGGCGGGCGCCGGCAGCGTGATCGGCACCGACATCGTGGCCAAGGCGCCCGCCGACGGCTACACGATCCTCTTCACCACGCCCGGCCTGACGATCAACGCGGCGTTCCGCACCTCGTTGCCCTACGACACCGAGAAGGACTTCGCGCCCATCTCGATCGCGGGGCAGGTGCCGATGCTGCTGGTCAGCCATCCGTCGCTGCCGGTCACCGACTACAGGGGCTTCATCGCCTACGCCAAGGCGAACCCCAGCAAGATCAACATCAGCCACGCGGGCAACGGCACGCTGCCGCATGTCCAGATGGAACTGCTGATGGTGAAGGAGCAGATCCAGGTCACCAACGTGCCCTATCGCGGTGCCGCGCCGGCGCTGGCCGATCTCGTGGCGGGACAGGTGCAAGCCAAGCTCGACAACTACACGACGGCGCAATCGTTCGTGGCGCAGAAGAAGCTGAACGCGCTGGCCTTCACCAGCGCGAAGCGCCAGAAGCAGCTGCCCGACGTGCCGACGATGATGGAGTTGGGCGTCAAGGACTTCGAGGGCTATCTCTGGATGGGCATCGTCGTGCCGGCCGCCACGCCGCAGCCGATTGTCGACAAGCTCGCCGCCGCCGCCCGGCGCGCGGCCTCCGCGCCCGACACGCTCGCGCGCTTCGACAAGGATGCCGTCGAGCCGGTCGGCAATACGCCCGCCGAGTTCAAGGCGTTGATCGCCCGCGAGATCGGCCAATGGCGCGACCTCGCCAGGCAGACGAAGATCACGGTCGACTAGCGAGATACCTGGCGAAGAACGCCTTGGTGCGCGCCTCGGCGTCGGGCGCCGCCGCAGTGTCGTAGCCCATTTTGTGACCGAACGCGGTGCGATCGGGCACGTTGTAGTCGAAGCTGTGACGCGCGTTGGGATAATAGGTCGCCTCGACGAACTCGGGCCGGTCGAAGCCGGCCGCCTGCAGCTTTCGGCAGTTGTCGGCGGGCGTCCAATCGTCCTTGTCGCCGATCAGGATCAGGAGCGGCACGTCGACGTGCGTATCGAAGCCCGCGCTGCATAACGGATAGTAGGCCACCGCCGCCTTGAGGCCGCGCTGGGCAAGGCCGTAGCTTTTCTGCACGGCGCGCACCGTCGTCCAGCCGCCGTGGCTGTGGCCGATCAGGCCGATGTTGCCGCGCTGCACGAAGGGCTGCGCGTTCAGGAAATCGAGCGCGCCCGCCACGTCGGCGACCCGCATGTTGCCGCTCACCGCGTTACCCTTCGAGCAGACGTTCTTCTCGCCGCGCGGCCCGAAGCTGTCGGGCGCGACCACGACGTAGCCCCAGCTCACCAACCGCTTGGCCCACATTTCCGTCTGTTCGCTCACTCCGCCGCAGGTGTGGGCGAGCACGACGGCGGGGAACGGCCCGGCACCACCGGGCCGATAGAGCCAGCCGGAGATCTCCGGACCCGCCGGCACGTTGGCCACTGCCACGCTCGGAAAGCGAACCGGCTGGGCCTGGGCGACGGACGTGACCAGCATGAGGAAGGCAATTGCGAGCAGGCGAAGCATGGCAGCGGTCACTCCGGTTCGATGCCGGCGAGTTTGGCAACTTCACCCCAACTCGTCAGCTCCTTCTTGATGCGCAGGGCGAAGGCATCGGGCGTCTCGCCGCCCGCCGTGCTGGAGAGATCGCGGATCTTGGCCGCCGTCTCGGGCTCGGCCAGCACCGCCACCGCGTCGTCGCGCAGGCGTTGCGTCAAGGCGGGCGGCAGGTTGCGCGGTCCGAACAGGGCGAACCACGCCGTGGTGTCCACGCCGGGCACGCCCGCTTCGAGCATGGTCGGCACGTCGTCGAGGTTGGGCAGCCGCTTGGCGCCGCTCACCGCCAGCATGCGCAACGTGCCCGCCCGGTGATGGGACATCACGGTGAGCGGACTCGTGAAGCCGATCGGGATGTGGCCGCCGGCCAGCTCCTGCATCATCGGCGCGGCGCCCTTGTAGGCCACATTCTCGATCTTCAGGCCGCTCTTCAGCCGGAACAGCTCCCCCACCATGCGCGTGGTATTCTCGGTGCTGCCGAACTGGTACTTGCCCGGATTGGCGCGGGCGGCGGTCAGGAACTTGTCCATCGTGTCGAAGCCCGCCTTGGGCGAGCCGACCAACGCAAGCGAGCCTTCGATCAGCGGCGTGATCGGCGTGAAGCCGCGCTCGGTGTCGTAAGGCAACGTCTTGGTCGTGTAGGGATTGATCGTGTGCGCACTGGTCGTGAGCAGGAGCGTGTAGCCGTCGGGCGCGGCCTTGGCCACGATCTCGCTGCCCAGGATGCCGCTCGCGCCGCCCTTGTTGTCGATGATCACCGTCTGCTTCCAGCGTTCGGCCAGCCGCGGCACGATCAGCCGCGCCACCAGGTCGGTGCCGCCGCCCGCTGGATAGGGCACCACGACCCGCACTTGCCTGGTGGGAAACTCCTGGGCCCGCACGATCGCCGGCGCCAGCCCAACCCCCGCCGCCGCCGCCGCCGCGATAAACCCGCGGCGTTTCATGCCTGTCATGCAATCCTCCCGTTCCATTTTGTTCCCAAGAGACTAGGGTTCGGGGCGGAGGAAACCAAGATGTTCGATCTCGTCATCAAGGACGCTGAAATTCTCGACGGCTCAGGCGCCCGGGCGATTCGCGGCGATCTCGCCGTCAGCGACGGCAAGATCGTCGCGATCGGCCCGAAGCTTGGTGCTGCGAAGGAAACGGTGAACGCCGACGGTCTCGCGCTGGCGCCCGGCATCATCGACGGCCACACGCATTACGACGCGCAGATCACCTGGGATCCCTTCGTCGATCCCTCGCCCGCGCTCGGTGTCACCACGGCAGTGCTGGGCAATTGCGGCTTCACCATCGCGCCCTGCAAGCCGCAGGACCGCGACATCACCATGCGCCACCTGACGCATGTCGAGGGCATGTCGCTCGAGGCGCTGCGGTCCGGCATCCGCTGGGGCTTCGAGAGCTTCCCGCAATATCTCGACATGCTGGAGAAGCAGGGTGTCGGGCCCAACGTCGCCTGCTTCTCGGGCCATTCGTCGGTGCGCACCTGGGTGATGGGTGCGGAAGCGACGGAACGCGCCGCGACCGACGACGAGATCGCCAAGATGGCGGCACTGGTGCGCGAGGCAATGGCGGCGGGCGCGGTGGGCTTCGCGTCGAGCACGGCCGAAGCGCACAACGGCGAAGGCGGTACACCGATGCCGTCGCGCCTGGCGGACGACAAGGAGTTGCGCGCACTGGTCCGCGCCATGGGCGAAGGCGGGCGCGGCGTCTACATGCTGACCAAGGGCAGCAAGACCACCATTCCCTACCTCGAGGAGATCGCGGCCGAAGTGAAGCGGCCGGTGGTGATTGCGGCCCTCTTCCACTCCAACACCAATCCGACGGCGGCCTTCACCTGGCTGCAGCAGGTGAACGAGGCGCGCGCCCGCGGCCACAAGCTCGTGGCCCAGACTTCGTGCTGCCCGCTCAGCATGGATTTCACCTTCAAGAGCCCGTACCTGTTCGAGAGCATGCAGGCGTGGAAGCCTGCGATGGCCGCGCACGACCCGCAGGCCCTGAAGAAGATCTACGCGGATCCATCGTGGCGCGAGGCGGTACGGCGCGAACTGGCCGAGCGACACGGCCGGCTGCTGTTCAACAGCGAGTGGCAGAAGCTGTTCGTCGTCGAGACGGCCGAGCCGCAGAACAGCAAACTCGAAGGCGCCACCCTGGCCGAGGTGGCGAAGAGCCAGGGCAAGGACCCGCTCGACTGCATCCTCGACCTCGCCCTGTCGGAGGACCTCGACACGACCTTCGTGGCGCAGCTCCTGCACAACGACGACAAGGAAGTCGGCAAGATCCTGGCCGATCCGAACACGCACATCTCGCTCTCCGACGCGGGCGCGCATCTCACCTTCTTCTGCGACGCGGGCTTCGGCCTGCACCTGATGGGC
>CAIWTJ010000099.1 GCA_903915535.1 Enhydrobacter aerosaccus | reverse complement strand
CCGGCTATGCGCTGGCCTGCCTGCGCGCCGGCGTGAAACTCATTTCCATGGATCCACCGAACGACAAGGTGGCCGACATCGCGCGCCAGATGGGCGCCGAACTTGTGAGGAGACCGACATGACGGACTGGCAACCCAAGCGTGACTTCCGGGGCTACGGCGCCAATCCGCCCGATCCGAAGTGGCCGAACGGCGCACGGGTCGCGGTCAACTTCGTGATGAACTACGAGGAAGGCTCCGAGCCCTCGATCCAGGACGGCGAGGGTTACACCGAGACCGGCCTTACCGAGAGCACCACCTCATCGATGGGCCTCAAGGGCCGCGATCTCGCGGGCGAGAGCATGTTCGAGTACGGCAGCCGCGCGGGCTTCTGGCGCCTGATGCGCGCTTTCCAGGAGCGCGGCCTGCCGATGACGGTGTTCGCCTGTGCGCTGGCCTTCGAGCGCAACAAGGAAGCGGCCGACGCGGTGAAGGCGTCGGGCTTCGACATCTGCAGCCACGGCTGGCGCTGGATCAAGCACTTCGATCTCACCGAAGCCGAGGAGCGCGATCATATCCAGAAGGCGGTGAAGTCTCTCACCTCGACGGTGGGCGCGCCGGCCGGCTGGTACTGCCGCTACGGACCGTCCGTGAACACGCGCCGCCTGGTCGTCGAGCACGGCGGCTTCACTTACGATTCGGACTACTACGGCGACGACCTGCCGTTCTGGCAGACCGTGGAGGGCAAGCAGCAGCTCGTCGTGCCCTATTCGCTGATGAACAACGATGGCAAGTACGCCACCACGATGAGCCACGCCGACCAGTGGTTCAACCTGATGAAGGATGCCTTCGACGTGCTCTATCGCGAGGGCGCGCAGAATCCCAAGATGATGTCGATCGGCATGCACATGCGCCTGCTCGGCCATCCCGGCCGCACGGCCGGCCTGTGGCGCCTGCTCGACTATCTGCAGAAGCACCCCGGCGTCTGGATCACCAAGCGCGTCGACATCGCCAAGCACTGGATCGCGACGCATCCGTATTCGGGTAAGGGTCTCAACGAATAATTTCCCTCCCCCGTCTTCGGGGGAGGTGGCCGAAGGCCGGAGGGGGAAAGCCACGCGCCCCCTCCCTCCAGGATGAGATCATGAACTGAAATGCTCGCGCGTTTGCCGGGTGACTCTCCCCCTCCTCTATCCTCCCCCGTATGACGGGGGAGGAGGCTCAAGAGGCAGTGCGCCCCGCAACCATGCGGACCTTGCCGGGGGCGGCGAACCAGACCGAGACGGCGCCGAGCGCGCTGAAGCCCAGCGCCACCGCGAAGGCTGCCGTATAGGTGCCCTCGATGTCGTGCAGCACGCCGGTCACGTACGGTCCCGCCGCACCGCCGGCGAGCAGGGCCACCATGATCAGGCTGAAGATCGAGCCGAACTGCGGCCCGTCGAAGATCTCGTTCACCACCGCGCCCATCAGGCTGGTGAAGGCGTAGCCCAGCACGCCCTGCGACAGCACCATCACGTAGAGCAGCGGCTGCGACGGGCCGGCGGCGAGCGCCAGCAACGCGGCGTAGCAGATCACGAAGCCCGACGACGCGATCGTCCAGACGATCTCTCTTCCGATGCGGTCCGACAGGCCGCCGAGCAGGATCTGGCCGGGGATCGCCACCATCGCCACGAGACCGAGCGACCACGCCGCCTGCATCGGGCTGAAGCCGATTTCGACCAGGTACTTCGTCTGGTGCACTTGCACCGCGTACCAGGCATAGCCCGCGCTGAAGAAGCCCACGGCTAGCCACCAGAAACGCGCCGTGCGCACTGCCTTGGCGACCGTCCATTCGATCGACGTCCATGCCGGATCGACAACGGTCGCGGCGTGGCGCTGGATGGCCGCGCCCGCCTCTCGCGCGCCGTCGGGCAGCAGGCCGAGATCCTGCGGCCGCTTGCTCACGATCAGGTTGATCGGCAGCAGCACGATCAGCGTCATGAGCCCCAGCGTCCAGCAGGCGCTGCGCCAGCCTTCGGTCAGGATGATCGTCTGCAGCCACGGCAGGATCAGGATCGCGCCGACACCCACGCCCGAGAAGGCGATGCCGGTGGCGAGCGCGCGGCGGCGCATGAACCAATTGGGCAGATACTGCGACTGCACCGAGAAGCTCATGCAATTGCCGCCGGCCCCGACCAGCAGGCCGAGCGTGGCGTAGAGCTGCCACGGCGACTGGATCAGCGTCGCGCCCAGCAGACCCGCCGCCGTCAGCACCACGCCGATCTCGATCACGAAACGCGGGCCGCGCCTGTCCATCGTGCGGCCGACGACCGGGCTGATCACGGCGGAGACCAGGAAACCGAAGGAGAAGGCGCCCGCCGCGAGGCCGCGGTCCCAGCCGAACTCGTCGACGATCGGCGGGAACATCAGCGAGAACGCCGTGCGCGCGGTGACGCCGAACGCCACCGTGACGAAGGCGGCCGCGATGATCACCCAGCCGAAGAAGAACGGCAGGCGGGCGGCGAAACGGGCCATGAGGGAGTGGAGCATGCGCGCCTGACCTATCCCGCGAACGGGTCCGGTGCAATTTACCGACGGGTAATAACATCGTTCCGCGTGGCGGGGCTTGAACGAATGGGCTGCCGCCGCTATCACCGGCTTCCTGAAAAGGGAGCCCCGACGTGAAGATCACCCGCACCGTCAAGAAGATCCTCGACAACTACGAGAGCGACTGCCCCGGCACCAAGACCAACCTCGCCCGCATCCTGATGCATGGGCGCCTGGGAGGCTCGGGCAAGATGGTGATCCTGCCCGTCGACCAGGGCTTCGAGCACGGTCCGGACCGCTCCTTCGCGCCGAACCCGGACGCCTACGATCCGCACTATCACTATCAGCTGGCGATCGACGCGGGCCTCAACGCCTATGCCGCCCCGCTCGGGCCGCTCGAAGCCGGCGCCGACACGTTCGCGGGCGCGGTCCCGACCATCCTGAAGCTGAACAGCGCCAACAGCCTGTCGACCAACAAGGACCAGGCCGTCACTGCCTCGATCAACGACGCGCTGCGGCTCGGCTGCTCGGCGGTCGGCTTCACGATCTATCCCGGCTCCGAAGACCAGTACGAGATGATGGAAGAGATCCGGGAGCTCTCGGAGGAAGCCAAGTCGGTCGGCCTCGCCGTCGTCATGTGGTCCTATCCGCGCGGCGGCAAGCTCGACAAGGCAGGCGAGACTGCGATGGACGTCTGCGCCTACGCCGCCCATCTGGCCGCCCTGCTCGGCGCGCACATCATCAAGGTGAAGCCGCCCACGAACGTGCTGTGGCAGCCCGAGGCGAAGGCCGCCTACGAGAAGGCCAAGATCGACATCTCGACGCTAGACAAGCGCATCGCCCACGTGATGAAGGCCACCTTCAACGGCCGGCGCATCGTCGTGTTCTCCGGCGGCGAAGCCAAGGACCTCGAGGGCCTGTTCGGCGAGATCCGCCAGCTGCGCGACGGCGGCGCCAACGGCTCGATCATCGGTCGCAACACCTTCCAGCGTCCGCGCGCCGACGCGCTCGACATGCTCGACAAGATCATCGGCATCTACCAGAACAAGTTCTAGGCCGCGTCAGGCGCTCCGAAGCCCGGAATTGATCGAGTCCAGGAGCGCCTTCACTTCCTTGTTGTAGGTCGGATGGATGATCGGTCCGCCCGGACCTGTCGCGTAGTTGAGGTTGGTGCTGTCGCGATAGTCGATGCTGAATTGCGTCGCGTTGTAGCGGATCTCGACGGTGAGGCTGTGCTTGCCCCGGATCGAAAACGTGGCGACGAGGAGCTCGGGAGCATCCTCGTCGATGATCCACTTCCCGCGCTGCGCCGCCTTCACGATCGCCTCCCGGACTTTCGCCGTGGTGAGCGCCTTGTTGTCGGCGCGCACGATTGGAATGTTGTCGTAGTTCTGAACGGCGACGCCACGGCGCGCCATCGCCTCGCCGCCCATTCCGATCGACAGCGCTAGTGCGGCCGCGATCAGGATCCCCAATTTCATAGCCCCTATCCCCCCGTCGGATAATCGTCTATTAGCGCCAGCCTAATGACTAAAGACCGCGCGCGCACCTCCCTCGTCATCCGGCCCGTGGCGGAAGCCGACTTCCCGCAATGGCTGCCGCTGTGGACCGGGTACAACACCTTCTACAAACGCGTCCTGCCCGACGCGGTCACGCAGACGACGTGGAAGCGCTTCTTCGATCCGGCCGAGCCGGTGCATGCGCTGGTCGCCGAAGAGAACGGCCAGCTGCTCGGCCTCGTGCATTACCTCTTCCATCGCTTCACCTCGATGATCGAGGACAATTGCTACCTGGCCGATCTCTTCACTAATGAGGCCGCGCGCGGCAAAGGCGTGGGCCGCAAGCTGATCGAAGCCGTCTACGACAAGGCGCGCGAAGCCGGCTGCAGCCGCGTCTACTGGCAGACTCACGAGACCAACGCCGTGGCGCAGGTGCTCTACAATGGCGTGGCCGAGCGATCCGGCTTCATCGTCTATCGCAAGCTTATCTAGGAAACGGCCGCTCCATGACGTGCCGCCTTTACCTGATCTCGCCCGAACGCCTCGACCATCCGTCGATCTTCGCCGCAGAATTGCGCGCCGCGCTCGACGGCGGTGACGTGGCCGCGTTCCAGCTGCGCCTGAAGGATGTCGACGACGCCGCGATCGCGCGCGCGGCCGATACCTTGCGGCCGATCTGCCAGCAGCGCGACGTGGCCTTCATCATGAACGACCGGCCCGACCTCGCCGTGTCGCTCGACTGCGACGGCGTGCACATCGGCCAGGACGACATGCCCTACGCCGAGGCGCGCCGCATCGTGGGCCCGGATCGCCAGATCGGCGTCACCTGCAAGGATTCGCGCCACCTCGCCATGGAAGCCGCCGATGCCGGCGCCGACTACGTGGCCTTCGGCGCCTTCTTCGCCTCGACCACCAAGACGGTCACCACGCCCGCTGACATCGACATCCTGAAATGGTGGAGCGACGTGATGCAGGTGCCGTGCGTGGCGATCGGCGGCATCACCGTCGACAACTGCAAGCCGCTCGTCGCCGCCGGCACCGACTTCCTCGCGGTTGCGGGCGGTGTCTGGAATTACAAGGACGGCCCGGAAGCCGCCGTGCGGGCATTCAACGGAATCTTCGCCGCTACACCGACATCCACCGCGTGATCCCGACCGCCGCGAGAAAAGCCGGATCGTGGCTCACCACGACCACCGCGCCATCATAGGCCCTGAGCCCGGCTTCGACCGTCTCTATCGACTCGATGTCGAGATGATTCGTGGGCTCGTCCAGGATCAGCAGCAACGGCGGCGCCACGCCCAGCACGCAAGCCAGCGCAGCCCGTAACTTTTGCCCGCCGCTCAGCGTCGCCACGAGCTGCAGCGCCGCCTCGGCGCGAAAGGCAAAGCGCGCCAGCGCCGAACGGCAGGCATTCTCGTCGGCGCCCGCATTCAACCTCAGGAAATTGTCGCGGATCGACAGGGACGGCTCGAGCAGGCTCACCCTCTGGTCCATCAGCGCGAATGACGTCATTCGCCGTACCGAGCCGGTCCACGGCAGGAGACGCCCCGCGATCAACTCCAGCAGCGTCGTTTTGCCCGAGCCATTGGGTCCGCCGACCGCCACGCGCTCGGGCCCGGTGATCGCGAAGGAGAGATCGCTCAGCACGGGGCGTCCCGGGACATATCCGGCGCTGACCTGCTCGACGCGCAGCACCAGCTTCGCCCCCGGCAGCCCCGTCGGAGGCACGACGATCGACAAAGGCTGCAGCACCTCGATCCGCTGTCGGGCGGCCGCCGCATCCTCGAGGGCCTGCGCCCGCCGCCGCTCAGCCAGGCGTACCGCCTCGCCTCCGCTGCTTTCGCTGTTGTTGCGCATGGTGTTGAGCTGGATGCGCGGAATGTCGCCACGCGCGCGGGTCTGCCGGCCCGCACGGTCGCGGTGCGCCTTGCGTTCGGCGTTCGCCTGCGCACGGCGCTGGACCTCCTCCGCACGCTTCTCGGCGTCGGCAAGATCGTGCCGTGCCGCCGCCAGTTCGATGGCCTTGCGCTCCCGATAGTGGCTCCAATTGCCGCCATAGCGCGTGGCGCCGAGAGACGTCAGCTCGACGATCGCCTCCATCGTCTCGAGCAGTTCCCGGTCATGGCTGATCACGATCGCGCCGGCGCGCCAGCCGTCCAGGAAATCGATGACGGCGGCACGACCGTCCGCGTCGAGATTGTTGGTCGGCTCGTCGAGCAGGATGAAGTCCGGAGCGGCAAAGGCGAGCGTCGCCAGCCCAACGCGCGTCCGCTGCCCGCCGGACAGTGTCGCGAGTGGCGTCTCCGGCAGAGCCGCGATGCCGAAGCGGTCGAGCGCCGAGGCGATGCGTTCCTCGAGGGTCCAATCGGCGCCGGCAAGATCGTCGGCCGTTGCCCCGCCCTCTTCCGCCCGCCGCAGGACCGCCAGCGCATCGGACACGCCGAACAGTCCGGCGATGGTATCGCTCGAACCGTCCTGCACGATCTGTTGCAGGACTCCCACCGAGCCGGCGATGCTGATCGTGCCGGCCTGGGGTTGCAGTTCGCCCGACACGAGCTTCAGCAGCGTGGTCTTGCCCACGCCGTTGCGCCCGACCAGCCCGGTGCGGTCGGCGTCGAAGTTCAGATCGAGATGGGAGAGAAGTGGACGCCCGTCAGGCGTCGACCACGAGACTTTGGAAAATGTGATGGAAGCGGACATGAGACTGGATTTCCCCGACGGCAAGAAGAACGGCAGTTGCGGTCGGGTGGAAATCCATCGTGAGACACGTTCTTGTGTTGTGACGCGCACATCATATCGCTGCAACGTCGTCGGAGCGAGGTCGTTTTCCCTACATGTTCAAGCGGTCGCTTCTGCTCGTTGTCTTTCTGCTCGCCGCCTGCGCGCCCGGCTCCGGCTCGGTCGGCGGTGCGGATTACGATCCGGCCTACGACTTCGGCGAATTCTACCGCGTCGCCAATGGCCGCACGTTCCGCGTGATCGTGGCCGGCAATCCCTTCCCGTCGATCCGGCCCGAGGAGATGCGCGAGCGCCTGCTGCCGGTGATGCAGGCCAACCGCCCGCGTCCCCGGCTCACCTTCACCTACGCGGCGCCCCCGGAAACGCCACACCCCGACTACCGGCTCGTGCTGGTATTCGACGCCGCCAACGACCTTACGGCGGCGCGGGTGTGCGCCGACCAGATCCGCACCAAACCCGAGTCCAGCGGCCGGATCGCGGTCTTCGGCGTCTACTGCCGCAACGATGCGGCCCTGTCGCAAGCCGTGGCGACGGCGACGGCGGGCGCGCCCGAGGACCCGAACATGGGGCGCCTGCTCGGCCAGCTTTTCCAGGTCCTGTTCACCGAGGTGCCACCGATCGACCGGCCGCGCTTCCCGTTCATGTTTGCGCGCTAGGACCTCAACCGCGTAATATTCTTGCGTGGAGGGGGTGGCGCAATCCGGGACAAATCGCGAAAAGGCCATATGCCATCGGCATCGGAGGTGTCCCAGAATTTCGGTGCACACCGCGTCATTTTTTTGCGGGTCTAACGAACCGGCAGCCACAGCACGTCTTTGATATCTGCGGCCCCCGTCGCCAGCATGACCAGCCGGTCGAAGCCCAGCGCGATGCCGGCGCAATCGGGCAATCCGTGGTCGAGGGCTGCCAGAAAATCGTTGTCGACCGGCCAGCGCACGCCGTAGAGGCGCTCCTTCTCGTCCATGTCGGCCTTCAGGCGCGCGCGCTGGATCGTGGGATCGGTGAGTTCGCCGAAGGCGTTCGCGAGTTCGACGCCGCAGGCATAGAGCTCGAAGCGCTCGGCGACGCGCGGATCGCCCGGCTTGGCGCGCGCGAGGGCCGCCATGCCGATCGGGTACTCGCAGAGGATCGTGGCGCGGCCCACGCCCAGCCGATGTTCGATCTTGTCGAACATGACGCGGAAGAACATGTCGTCCCACGAATCGCCTGCATGCATTTCCACGCCCGAGGCGCGCGCGAGCTTTTCCGCGCTGCCGATCGTGGCGAACAGGTCGACACCGGCGTAGCGCTCGAAGGCTTGGGCGACCGTCAGACGCTCCGGCGCCGCCCTGGGATCGCAGACCTTGTTCTCCCAGCGCAGCTCATCGACGTCGGTGAGGGCCAGCAGCGCCGCGCAATCGTCCATGATCGCCTCGTAGCCCACACCGGCTCGGTACCATTCGAGCATGGTGAACTCGGGATGGTGCAGCGCCGAGCCTTCGGCGTTGCGGAACACACGCGCGAACTGCAAGAGTTTCGGGACGCCGCCGGCCAGCAGCTTCTTCATCGCGAGCTCGGGCGAGCTGTGCAGCCAGCGCTCGCGCTCCTCGCCGTCGGGCAGTTCCCAGTCGGTGGCAAAGCCGGTGAGATGGACCTCGGCGCCCGGCGCCACCTGCAGGATGGGCGTCTCGACCTCGACGAAGCCCTCGCGCGCGAACCACTGCCGCAGCGCGCCCTGCAGGCGCCCACGCGCCTGCAGATGCGGCAGGCGGCGGCTGAGCTTGTCGGGGCGCCAGTCGGTCATGCCCCACCATCGCACGCGGCGCGGCGCGCGTGTAGGCTCGGGCCCACAGGACAGCAGCATGACGCCGAAGCAGATCGCCACCTATTGCTCGAAGCTCCCCGCGGCCACGATGGTCGTGCAGTGGGAGGGCGTGCAGGTCTTCAAGGTCGGCGGCAAGATGTTCTGCCTGATCGCGCTGGCCGACCATTCGGTGGGCCGCATCTCCTTCAAGTCGGCGCCCGAGCACTATGACGCGCTCAGCCGCTCGCCCGGCTTCCGCCCCGCGCCCTATCTCGCCCGGGCCAAGTGGGTCTCGGTGGACGATCCCGCGAGCCTGACCGATACCGAGATGAAAGCGTACCTCAAAAGAGCGCATGCGGTGATCGCGGCCGCGCTGCCCAAGCGGAAGCAGAAGGAATTGGGCTTCTAGGGCGCCGGTTGCGGCCCCTCCCGCCCTTTGATACAAGCCCGCGCCGGCCTCGTCCCGTTCCTACGGGCGAGGCCTAATCATTCATCGATCAGCGGTAAGCCCCGGGAAAAGCACATGAAAGTCCCCGTCAATTCGATCCGTGCCGGCAATGTCATTGAATACAATGGCAAGCTCTGGGTCGCCTCCAAGGTCCAGCACATCAGCCCCGGCAAGGGCAGCGCGTTCGTGGCCGTCGAAGCCAAGGCGCTGCGCGAGGGCAACAAGCTGCAGAACCGCTTCCGCTCGGGCGAGACCATCGAGCTCGTGCATATCGACGAGCGCGACTGCACCTACCTGTACAAGGACGAGAACGGCTTCACGTTCATGGACAAGGAGAACTTCGAGCAGCTCGTCGTGGGCGCCGACGTTCTCGACCCCGACCAGTCGCGCTGGCTGCAGGACGGCATGG
>CAIWTJ010000098.1 GCA_903915535.1 Enhydrobacter aerosaccus | reverse complement strand
GGCGGCAGAAGGTGCCGGATTTTCTTCCACTTCGCCGCGACGTCGGGATGGGCCGCCGCATGATCGGACATGTCCTGCAGTATCCCCACGAGTTTGCGCACGAGCTGCGCACGGACGAACACCCCCTCCGTCTCGAGCCAGCGCACGCCGGCATCGAGCCGCCGCAGCCGGCTCTTCACGCTCACGCCAGCCCCTCCTTGTAGGTGCGCAGCCGCGCGTCGAGTTGATCGATCTTCGCCTCCTGCGCCACCAGCTCGAAGGCGCGGCGGTGCGTCTCCAGCATGGTCGACAGCGAGGCACCATCCTGCGCCGTGAGCCGCCCGTCGCTCACCGCCGTCGCGACGGCCGCATGCGCGGCCAGCAGATCGGCGGGCGTGCGGATGTCCGGCAACTCGACCTGCAGCGGGCGACCCTTGGGCGCCGACCAGATGCGGCTCAGCACCAGCCGCGCGGCGACGCGATCGCCGCCGGCCGCGGCCTCGATCATCTTGCTCACCATCGTCTCGGCCTCGCCCTCGGCAAGCTTGTCGAGCAGCAGATTTACGACATTGCGACTTCCGCGCGGACGGCCGGGGCCGCCGGGATGGCCTTTCTCGAACTTGGGCATGGGGGACTTCCTCGAAAAGTGCGTACATCTGCCATTAAACAAATGGGAATTTAATGGGAGCGGCCCCTGCCACGGCGGCAACGGCTTGCGTTAATATTGCGACTTACGCACTTTTTGTCAAGCCGGAACCCATGTCCCACCGCAGGGGGCGGCTTGCCGCTTCGTCCCTATTGCGGGCGGCCACCGGCGGGCGCTGATCGCGAAGGAGCGCCTCGCGAGGCTGGCGAAGAAGTCGCTTCATCGGCTTCCGCTCGTCTGTACCTGCGGCAGCCACGACGTGAAGGTCTACGTCCTGGAAACGCCCGACGAGATCGACGTGTTCAGGGAAACCGGAGGCGCCATCGGCACGCCGCGGACCGGCACATGGCGCCCAATCTTCTGAGACGTGGCGAGGTGAACGGCCAGGACACGCTCAGCACCATCCTCCGCTCGGCCTTTCCGCTGGGCGTGGTGTGCACGCACTGCCTTCACCGCGCGCTGGTCGACCCGAAGCCGCTCGCCGAGCGCTACGGCGGCGGCGTGCCGATCTCCCGCCTCAAGTTCCGCTGCCGCAAGTGCCGCCGCCGCAGCGTGTCGGTCGAGACGTTCTGGAGCACGGGGTCGGTGAAGCGGTTCCTGCGGCCGGACTAAGGCAGCCTAAACCCTTGTCGGCGCCATCGATCAAACCTAACGTGCACTCGTCTCAAGTGTAGAAAGCAAATTCGCTCAATCCTGCGAGCTTGAAAAAGGTCCGGATCGGATCTCGATAGCGACGAGGCGCGGCAGCCTCGGATGAGGGCGAAAATGAAGCCGGTAAGAATACTGTTCCTTCTGCCACTCATGCTGGCAATGCCAGCGTTTGCTCAGACCGGCCTAATATTCGCCCCCAATATCATTTTGCCTACGAACCCAGACCCGAAAATAGCCACTTGGGGAACCGGGGCGTCTGTTTTCTCGCTATCCGCCACAACGAATGGCGCGGTTGCAGGACAACCATCGCCGGCCGATAGCCGGATTCTTGTCCTGATCAAGAAGAAGGGCACGGCGACCAAAGTATGCGGTTCGCATACTGCCGCCTCTGCGCCAGCCGCGGATTTCAAGACGGGAACGAAGACGTGGAGCGGCAAGGATGCCGTGGCGCTGACCTGCCCCCGGGTTTTCGGACCACGCATAACTTGAGAGAGTGGCCTCCGCATGGAGGCAGGAATGCGCAAGTCGAGGTTCAAGGACGAGCAGATCGTGGCGATGCTTCGGGAGACCGACCGGGATGCGGTCCCGGTG
>CAIWTJ010000097.1 GCA_903915535.1 Enhydrobacter aerosaccus | reverse complement strand
GAGCCGCCCGATCCGAAGGCCTGCTTGTAGGCCTCGAGGCTGCGCCAGAAGGCGTAGAAGTCCTTGTCGCGGCTGAACGCCTCGGCATAGACCCGGGTCGCCTCGGCATCGGCGCTGCCCATGGCGATCTGGGCGGTGAGGCCGGCATCGGCCTTGATGACCGCCACTTCGCGGTCGGCCGTGGCCTTGATGCGCTGGTTCTCCTCGTCGCCCTCGGCACGGAGCTGGCCCGCTTCGCGTTCGCGGTCGGTCTTCATGCGGTTATAGACCGACTGGGAGTTGGCCTGCGGCAGGTCGGCGCGCTTGATGCGGACGTCGACCACCTCGACCCCCTGGTTCTTGGTCTTGGCGTTCACCCGCTTGGTGATGTCGTCCATCAGCACCGCGCGCTGCTCGGTCAGCACCGCGTGGAGCGGCACGCCCGACAGGACACCGCGGATTTCCGAGTTAATCAGCGAGTCGAGGATGCCCTGCAGGGTGGGTTCGCCGCCCGGCACGGTCTCCACGAACAGGCGCGCATTGACGATCTTGAACCGCGCATAGGCATCGACGACCATGCGCTTCTGGTCGCCGGCGATGATCTCGAACTCGGCCGCTTCGTAATCGAGCAGCCGGCGGTCGATCTTCACCACGTCCTGGACCAGCGGGATCTTGGCGTAGATTCCGGGCTCCGTCTTCGGATCGCCCACGAGGGCGCCGAACTGCCGGACCAGCACCTGCTTGGTCGGATCGACGGTGTAGAAGGTCTGCGACAGCAGGAAGGCCAGGATGGCAAGGCCCACCAGGGCCACGATCGAACGGTTGCTCATCGGGTGCCTCCCGTCGAACCGGGAACAGAGGGGGCGGAAACGGCGGGCGAGGCCGCCGCCGGCGGCGCGGCCGGACGCACGCCGGGCCTCAACTCGGGCAAGGGCAGATAGGGCACGACGCCCGGGCCGCCGTTCTTGTCGACCATGACCTTGCTGGCGTTGCGCAGCACATTCTCCATGGTCTCGATGTAGAGACGCTGGGCGGTGATGTCCTTGGCCTTCGAATACTGCTCGTAGACCTGGTCGAAGCGCTGCGCGTCGCCCTTGGCGGTCGCCACGGTCTGCGCCTTGTAGGCTTCGCCTCTCTGGATGATCGAGGACGCCTCGCCTTTGGCCCGCGGCAGGACCTGATTACGGTAGGTATTGGCCTCGTTGATGCTGCGCTCCTTGTCGGCGCGCGCGGCCTGCACGTCGCGGAAGGCGCCGATCACTTCCTGCGGCGGGTCGACCCGCTGCATCTGGATCTGCGTGATGCGTGCGCCAAGTCCGTACTCATCGAGGATCTTCTGCAGCAGGTCCTTGGTGTCCTGCTCGACCTTGGTGCGGCCCTCGGTCTGGGCATATTGCAGGTTGGTCTGGCCGATCACCTCGCGCATGGCGGCTTCGGCCGCCGAGCGGACAGTGTCCTCGCCGTTGCGCACGCCGAAGGCGTACTTGAACACGTCCTTCACCTGCCATAGCACGGCGAACTCGATGTCGACGATGTTCTCGTCGCCGGTCAGCATCAGGTTCTCGGTCGAGGTCGGGCGCGAGCCGCGGCCGTAGCCGGTGGTAGCCGCGCTGTGCGACCCGATCACGGTGCGCCGCAGATCCTGCACGTTCACGACCACGACGTTCCCGATCGGCGCCGGCATGTTGTAGTGCAGGCCCTGCTCGGCCGGCAGCCCGAACGGCTTGCCGAAGATGAGCTGGACGGCCTGCTGGTTGGGCTGCACGCGGAAGAAGCCGGTGAGCAGCCAGATCACGACCGCGGCCAGGACGATCAGGATCACGCCCTTGATCGAGCCCATGCCGCCCGGGATGAGGTTCTTGAGGCGCTCCTGCCCCTTGCGGATGACATCGTCCATATCGGGAGGACGCCGGCCGAACGGATTGTTTCCGCCGCCCTTGTTGCCACCACCGCCGCCGCCACTCCATGGGCCGCCGCCGTTTCCGCCACCGCCGCCGCCGCCCCAGGGACCGCCGCTATTGTTGTTCCACGCCATCCATCACCTCAGGGCCCGCGGGACTTTTGCTTTCGCGCGGGGCTGCATATATGTGACGGCAGGCCCCCCTTCAATCAAGAGGCGGGCGGGAGCGAATGAACGTGGCAGAAATCAGCGAATCGGCCGTGCGCCGCGTTCTCGAAACCGTCATTGACCCTGCCACCGGCAAGAATGTCGTGGCCGCGGGCATGGTGGGCGGCATCGCCACCCGTGCGGGCCATGTCGCGATCACCCTCGATGTCGACCCCACCCGGGGCGCTGCCTTGGAGCCGCTGCGCCAGGCCTGCGAGCAGGCCGTCCGGGCCATGCCGGACGTTCTGTCGGCCACCGCCGTCATGACCGCCGAACGCGCCGCCCCGGCTGCCCCCTCTGCTCCTTCGGCCGCTCCCGCCCGGCCCCATGCCCACAGTCACGGCCCCGCGGCCAAGACCACGGGCGGCACCGGCCGCATCGACGTGCCGGGAGTAAAACACATCATCGCCGTCGCCTCGGGCAAGGGCGGCGTCGGCAAGTCCACGACCGCCGTGAACCTGGCGCTGGGCCTCGCCGCAAACGGCATCAGCACCGGCCTTCTCGACGCCGACATCTACGGCCCCTCGATGCCGCGCATGCTGGGCGTGAAGGAAAAGCCCGAGTCGACCGACGGCAAGATGCTGAAGCCGATCGAGCGCTACGGCATCCGCACCATGTCGATCGGCTATATCGTGGCCGAGGACACGCCGATGATCTGGCGCGGCCCGATGGTGTCGAGCGCGCTCGAGCAGATGCTGCGCGACGTGCAGTGGGGCGAGCTCGACGTGCTGGTGGTCGACATGCCGCCCGGCACCGGCGATGCGCAGCTCACGCTGGCGCAGCGCGTGGCGCTGTCGGGCGCGGTGATCGTCTCGACGCCGCAGGACATCGCGCTGATCGACGCGCGCAAGGGCCTGGCCATGTTCCGCAAAGTGGCGGTGCCGGTGCTCGGCATCGTCGAGAACATGAGCTACTTCCTCTGTCCGAAGTGTGGCGAGCGTTCCGAGATCTTCGGCCACGGCGGCGCGCGCGACGAGGCGGCCAAGCTCGACGTGCCGTTCCTGGGCGAGATCCCGCTGCACCTCGACATCCGCACGACGTCCGACAGCGGCCATCCGATCGTGGTGTCCCAGCCCGACAGCGCGCACGCGCAGGCCTACAAGAACATCGCCGGCCGCGTGTGGAAGCAGCTCTCCGCCCCGCAGCGTGGTGCGAGACCGGCGCCGAAGATCGTGATGCGTTAGCGCGTTCACACGCGCTGGCGGGCGGCAGCGCATTCACATGCGCGAGAGCCCGCGCCGTGCAGAATAGATCAGAAGGGCTAACGCCGCTTCTTCCGGACCTTCGCCTTGCCGATCATGCCGTGCACGCCGATCATCGAGCCGGCGACCAGCTCCAGCGCCAGGAAGCGCCGTTCCTCGACCCAGCCGGGCAGCTGAAGGTTGAGGCAGAGGTCGCGGCGGAAGCCAAACTGGTTATAGTACTCGGGATCGCCCACCAGGATGATGCGGCTGTGGCCCTGCATCCGCGACTGCGCCATCGAGTGCCACATCAGCGCCTTGCCGTAGCCGAGACCACGCAGTTCGGGCGAGATCGAGAGCGGCCCCAGCATCACTGCCGGCCACTTCTCGTTGATCAAGATCGGCCAGTTGCGGATCGAGGCCACGAGCCGGTTCTTCGAATCGAGGCAGACAAAGCAGAGATCCTTGAGCGGCGGCAAGTCCTCGCGCAGGCGATAGACCGTCTTGTGCACGCGGTCCGGCCCAAAGGCCGCCGCCGTCATCTCCTCGATCGCCTCGTCGTCGCGCGGACGCTCCTTCAACAGCCTGAGCTTGCCCGGATCCTTGACGAGGTCGCGCGCCATTTTCTTATTCGAGGCCGAGCGAGGCCAGCAGCTCGCGCCATTCCCGCGGATTGAGGCCGCTCGACTTCTGGTCGACCTTTTCGCCCGCGATCATGCGTTTGACCGCGGCGAGGCCGGTCTTGGACAGATGCGCGCCGCCCATGCGGTACTCGAGGAAGGCGTCGTGGCAGAGCGGCGTCCAGCGCTTCATCGTGTCGATCATCACGTCGGCATAGACGCGGATCTCGTACTGGGCATGCGCGTCGGCGCGCAGCGACAGGAAGTGCATGAGATTGTGCAGGTTCGTCTTCCAGTACCACTGCGTATAGAAGGCGAGCGACAGGTTCATGCGCGCGAGTTCGCGCGCCAGGCCCGAACGTTCAGGGTCCAGCGGCGCGCCCGCCTCGCCCTCGTTCAGCATCTCCATGTAGTGCTCGTAGACCAGCTCGGAATCCTTCTTGAGGATGTCGAACACCCGCTCGGCTTCCTTGCCGGCCAGCACCGCGTCTCGGCCCTGGCGGTTGTTGGCGCTCTGCGACGCCAGATGCTCCGGGCGCGGCGTGTAGAACTCGTTGTCGAGAATCGAGTAGCGCGCGGAATATTCGTTCACGTTGGCGGTGCGGTGGCGGATCCACTGGCGCGCCACGAAGATCGGCAGCTTCACGTGGTACTTGATCTCGCACATCTCGAACGGCGTCGTGTGCCGGTGGCGCATCAGGTAGTTGATGAGGCCCTTGTCCTCGCTCACCTTCTTGGTGCCGCGGCCGTAGCTGACGCGCGCGGCCTGCACGACGGCTGCGTCGTCTCCCATGTAGTCGATGACGCGGACGAAACCGTGATCGAGCACCGGCAGCGCCTTGTAGAGGATCTCTTCCAGGGCGGGCGCCACCGCGCGGTGCGTCGTCTGGGCGTCGCCGCGCGCCAGTTCGATTTCAGCCTTCTGGTCGGTCGAGAGGGGCATCGTCGTCGCTTTCCTTGGTTGCGGCGGACTCTATGGGCCAAGGGTTCCCGCCACCATGGGGAAATAAATGGGAAGAAATCGCCGCCGCGGCGCGCCTTCAAATGCGGGCCCGATGCGCCTATATTGGCAGGGTCGGGCAACCGACTATGGCGATAAACACCGCGTGGCATAAGCGTTTCGGACCCGGGGGCAGTACCCGGCGCCTCCACCATTCACCCCAACCGTTCGCGGGCGGGGCCTGTGGGGGCGAACTAGGATCGACGGGCGTGGTAAAGGCGCGGTTTTTGCCCGGTATGGTTCCGCCGCAACGGACCACACACAAGTGCTAACGATAACACCGTTACACTCGCTGCTGCCGCCTAAACAGCGGACGTAAGCGCGGTTCGGGGGGCACCGGGCAACAGAAGCCCCCCACTTTCTTTTCGCGCTCTCGCGAGCTATTGCCATCGTTGACTCTCCCCAACCCCGAGCCGATGCTCGGTGAAAGTTTCCGACGGGCACATGAACGATCGCTTCCACTACGACGCTCTCGTCGACGACGCTCTACGCAGCGT
>CAIWTJ010000096.1 GCA_903915535.1 Enhydrobacter aerosaccus | reverse complement strand
CAATCTCGAGGATGCGCGGCGGCCCTGCTATCACACCCATCCGCACGGCACGGTGGCGATGATCTCCTGCGCCTCGTCCTTCGCCAAGGGCCAGGAGGCGTCGGCCCAGCGGCCCGACCTGCCGGGACGGCCCGGCCTCAATCCGCTGCACTTCGAGACCATGCACGAGGTGACGGAGGCGCAGCTCGGCGTGCTGCGCGAGATCGCCGACCAGCTCGGCCTCGAGGCCGAGCGGCAGCAGAAGATCAAGATGGGCTTCGCCTTCGCAGCCCCGGATGCGTCGGTGTTCCCGCTGAACGGCATGAACTTCCGGTCGGCGAACAAGGCCGCGGTGCGCACGACGGCCAGCCGGAAGGACATCGACGCCATCGTGCGCTGGATCGCCGAGGCGCGCGGGCTCTCCGACGTGGTGGTGGTGAGCCTGCACGCGCATGAGCAGGGCGAGAGCAAGGAGATCCCGGCCGAGTTCATTCCCGTGTTCGCGCGCCGGATGATCGACGCCGGCGCCGACGTCGTGGCCGGCCACGGGCCGCACCTGCTGCGCGGCATGGAGCTCTACAAGGGCAAGCCGATCTTCTATTCGCTGGGCAACTTCATCGGCCAGAACGAGCTGGTGCCCAAGATGCCGGCCGACGCCTACGAACGCTTCCGCGCTGATCCCGACCTCACGCCGGGGCAGGTCTACCAGAAGCGCACCAACAACGATCAGGGCGGCTTCCCCTCCGACCGCCGCTACTGGGAGGCCGTGCTGCCCGAGCTCACCTACGAGGGCGGTGTGCTGAAGGGCATCGAGCTGATCCCGATCTCGCTCGGCTGGAAGGAAGCCCGCCACCTGCGCGGCCGCCCTCGGCTGGCCGGCGCGGAGGAGGGGCGGGCGATTCTCGACCGGTTCGCCGCGCTGTCGCAGCCGTTCGGGACGAAGATCGATGTCGAGGGGGCGAGGGTCTCTCTTTAACTCCAGACCTCACCCTGAGGAGCCGCGCAGCGGCGTCTCGAAGGGTGCAACAGACAAGGTGCTCGTTCCCATCCTTCGAGACGGCCCTGCGGGCCTCCTCAGGATGAGGTTTGTGCCTAGTTCGCCTCCGGGTACAGCCCCAGCAACCGGTGCTGCCGCCGGAACGCCTTGACCAGCGCCCGCCAGCCGCACGGCTTCGCGCCGCGCGCGCGGTTCTGGGCGCCCAGGGCGAACAGCATGGCGTTTTTGCCCAGCACGCCGCGATAGGACGCGAAGAACGGCACGTCCTCGCCGAAGAACTCGATCGCCTCCGAGCCCGCGCCGTTGATCTCCAGCACCTTGAACTCGCCGCGGCCCAGCGCCTCGAGCGAGGCGTAGCGCACGTCGAAGCGGCCGACATGGAAATCCGGCATGCCGCGGGCGATCGCGTCGACCGCCTCGGAGAGTGCGGGCGTGAGCGCGGCGCGGTTCTCGCGATAGCGCCCGCCCATGCGGTGCGACCACACGGTGGCGCCCGGCACGGCGGCGCGCACGGTGAGCGACAGCAGCCGGCCCTCCGTCTCGTGCGGCCAGCGCATATAGAAGAGGCCGGCCTCGCCCGGCAGGTCGATGTACTCCTGGAGCAGCAGCGTCTCGCCGGCGGGATAGGCCGCGATATAGGCGTCGAGGGCCGCCGCGTCGTCGAGGCGGCGCACGCCGAAGCCGCACCAGCCGATGTCGGGCTTGGCGACCACGGGAAATTCGAGGGCGAGGTCGGCCATCACGCGGCGGGCGCGGGCGGGGGCGTCGGGACCGGCGGCGACCGCGCCGGCGCGCGCCAGCCACGCCTGCTGCGGCGGCCGGACCTGCCCGAAATAGGCGATCTTCGATTCGCCCACCAGCCCGCCCAGTTCGATCGCGGGATTGGCGGCCGAGGGCAGGGTGAGACTGCGATAGCGTAGCGCCAGCAGCAGCCAGTGCACGACCATCGGCGTCACGAACACGGCCTTGGGCAGGCGGCCGATCAGGCCGGGCCACAGTCCCGGGGCGTCCGTCTCGTGAGCCTTCATGTGTGCCGCCTACGTCCGGAGGGGGAAAGTGGATCAGCGAACGGGCTGGAAGAGGGGAGCCGCGCCTTCCGATACGACCGAAACAACGCGCGGGCCTTGCGTTGGCTGCGCCGCTTTTCCTCGACCGCCGCACGGCCTATCCTCCGCGGCGGAGGGCGTACATGGGGATCAGGAAATTGTCGGCCGGTCTCGTCGCGATGGCGATGGGGGCGGGTGGCGCGGCGGCGGGGGCCTGGGCCCAGCCGCTGGTCGTCGAGCACCAGATCCCGATCGCCGTCGCGCTCGAGGGCGCCCAGGCCGCGATCGCGAGTTGTCTCGCCGGCGGCTACAGGATCGCGGTGACGATCGCCGACCGCGGCGGCAACGTGCGCGTCACGCTGCGCGCCGACGGCGCCAATCCGCACCTGCTCGAAGGCGCGCTTCGCAAAGCCTATACGGCCGCCATGCTGCGCATCCCGACGACGCAGATGAGCGAGGTGATCCAGCGCAGCCCGGGCGCCAACGCGCTGATGGCCTTCGACCGCATGACCTCGCTGGGCGGCGGACTCCCGATCAAGGTGGGCGAGAAGGTCGTGGGCGGGATCGGCGTGGCCGGCGTGCCGGTGGGCGGCGCCGGCGGCGCGGGCGACGAGGGGTGTGCGCGCGCCGGTCTCGAGAAGATCACCGCCCGGCTCGCGGCGCCGTAGAGGTAGAGTAAGAGTGAAGGAGTTGGCCATGCTTTCGGAACCGGGACATTACGACTACGCGCCCTACACGGGCCGGCCGAAGATCGTGTGGCCGAACGGGGCTAAGATCGCGGTCTGGCTGGCGCCCAACATCGAGCATTACGAGCTCGAGCCGCCCAACAATCCGCGCAAGGTGCCGTGGCCGCGCCCGGTGCCGGACATCCTCAACTACACCCATCGCGACTACGGCAACCGCGCGGGCTTCTGGCGCATGGCCGACACGATGGCGAAGTACGGCGTGCGCGGCTCGGTGTCGCTGAACGTGGCGCTCTGCGATCACTTCCCGGAGATCATCGAGCGCTGCTGCGAGCTCGACTGGGAGCTGTTCAGCCACGGCACCTACAACACGCGCTATTTCTACGATCTCAGCGAGGACCAGCAGCGCCTGCTCATCAAGGACAGCCGCGACACCATCAAGAAGTACAGCGGCCAGTCGCTCGACGGCTGGCTGACGCCCGCCATCACCAACGACGAGACGACGCAGCATGTGCTGGCGGAGGAGGGCATCAAGTACACGCTCGACTTCGTGCACGACGACCAGCCGATGCCGATGAAGGTGCGCAAGGGCAAGCTGATCTCCGTGCCGTACTCGCTGGAGGTGAATGACGTGCCGCTGTTCCAGCTGCGCAACACGCCGCCCGCACGCTACACCGCGATGGTGAAGGCGCAGTTCGACCAGCTCTACGAGGAAGGCGCCGAGAGCGGCACGGTGATGTGCCTGCCGCTCCATCCCTTCCTCACCGGCGCGCCGCAGCGCATTTCCGCGCTCGACGAGGCGCTGGCGCATATCGTGAAGCACGACAAGGTGTGGCTGGCCACTGGCCGCGAGATCGCCGCCTGGTACACCGAGCATTACTACGACGCGTTCTCGAGTTGGTTGGCGGCCGGCACGCCGGGAGGTCGGCGATGAGTAACGAGGTGAGCGACAAGAAGGGACTGCCCGCGAGCTACTTCGAGTATCCGTGGCGCCGCAAGGGCCTCGACCACGACCGCTTCCCGTTCCGCATCCTGCCGCGCATGGCGCCGGTCGCGTGGCCGGGCAAGAAGGGCGTGGCGCTCTGGGTCGCCGTCCACATGGGCCACTTCCCGATGGACATGCCGGAGAAGCCGTTCCGCGCGCCGGGCGGCATGGAACGGCCCTATCCCAGCTACTGGGACTACACGCAGCGCGACTACGGCAACCGCATCGGCATCTACCGCCTGATGAAGGCGCTCGACGCGCGCGGCCTTCGGGCGACCGCTCTGATGAACTCCGTGCTGGCCACGCGGTACCCCGCGCTGATGAAGGAGATCGCGGCCTCCAAGTGGGAGGTGGCGGCGGCCGGCGTCGACATGGGCAAGATCCATCACGGCGGCCTGTCCGAAGCCGACGAACGTGCGCTGGTGAAGGAAGCCGTCACGACGCTGCGCGGCGTGTTCGGCAAGTCAGTGCGCGGCTGGCATTCGCCGGCGCATTCGCAATCGATGCGCACGCTCGATCTCGTGGCCGAGGCCGGGCTCGACTACGTCACCGACTGGATCAACGACGACATGCCGTACGAGGTGACGACGTCCGCGGGCAAGCTGACCGCCATGCCGCTCGACTGGGACATGTCCGACCAGCGCCTGCTGTTCGGCCAGCACATGGCCACGGAAGACTTCACCGATTCGGTGAAGCGCGCCTTCGCGACGCTCTCGGCCGAGGCCGCGTCGACCGGCAGCGGCCGCATCCTGACGCTCACCATCACGCCGTGGCTGATGGGCCAGCCGCACCGCATCCGCGCGTTGGGCGAGCTGCTCGATCATCTGCTCGCTCACGGGAACGTGTGGCCGGCGACGGGATCTCAGATCGTCGACGCCTACGCGGCGCAGGCAAAGGCGGATCAGGCGTCGCCGTAAAATAGAAATCGCGCGATTGCTGAACCGGCGCGACGGGGCGCCCGTAGACCTCTGCACCTGCAACAGAGAGGTCTCATCAATGTCCAAGCGTCATGTCGTGCTCGCCGCCGTCGCGGCCGTTTCGTTCCTCTCCGCCGCCGCCACCTTCGTGCCGGCCTTCGCCGCCGGCGAGCCGATGGTCGGCGGGGCCGCGATGTATCCCAACAAGAACATCATCGAGAACGCCGTCAATTCGAAGGATCACACGACGCTCGTTGCCGCCGTGAAGGCTGCCGGCCTCGTCGATACGCTGTCGGGCCCGGGTCCGTTCACCGTGTTCGCACCGACCAACGCCGCCTTCGCCAAGCTGCCGGCCGGCACGGTCGAGACGCTGCTGAAGCCCGAGAACAAGGCCACGCTGGCCAAGATCCTGACCTGCCACGTGGTCGCGGCCAACGCGATGTCCGACGCCATCGGCAAGATGATCGCTGACGACAAGGGCACGCACGCCGTGAAGACGGTCGGCGGCTGCATCCTGCAGGCCAAGATGTCCGGCAAGGAGATCACGCTCACCGACGAGAACGGCTCGACCGCGTTCGTGACGATCGCCGACGTCAAGCAGTCGAACGGCGTGATCCACGTCATCGACACCGTGATGCTGCCGAAGAAGTAGTCGGCCGCCGACACGGGGAAGCGGCGGAGTCCCCCTGGCTCCGCCGCTTTCGTTTGGCTGCTACTCCGCCGCCGCGAGCCGCGCGCCGGCCACCGGCCGCGGGTCGGGGATGTGCAGGAAGAGCGCGCACACCACCGCCGCCACGAGGCTGAGCAGGGCAAGGCCGAACAGGCCGCCGGCGAAGCTGCCGGTGGCGTCCTTCATCACGCCCACGTACCAGGGCCCGAAGAAGCCGCCGAGGTTGCCCAGCGAGTTGATCCAGGCGATGCCGGCCGCCAGCGCCGGACCGCTCAGGAACATGGGCGGCATGGCGAAGAACGGACCCTTCGATCCGTAGAAGCCCATCGCCGCGATCGACATGCCGACCAGCGCCCAGTAGCTGCCCAGCGTGCAGCCGGCCAGGATCAGCCCGCCGGTCGAGAACACGCAGGCGATCAGCAGGCTCCAGCGCCGTTCGTTCAGCCGGTCGGAGATGTGGCCCCAGGTGAGCAGCGCCACGGCGCCGGCCATGTAGGGCACCATGGTGAGCCAGCCCACCGTCATGTTGTCGGTATGGCCGATCGCCTTGATGATCTGCGGCGTGAAGATCAGCATGCCGAGGCTGGCCGTCACGATGCCGAGATAGTTGAGCGACAGCAGCAGCACCTTGGGATTGATCATCGTCTGCCACATCGAGTGCTTGCGCACCGCGTCCTTCGCCGCGCGTTCGGCCTCGAGCCGCGTCGACAGCCACTTCTTTTCCGCGTCGGTGAGGAACGTGGCCTTCTCCGGCGTGTCGGTGAGCACGAAGAAGGTGATGAGGCCCAGGATGATCGTGGGCACGCCCTCGGCGATGTACATGATCTTCCAGCCGGCCAGCCCGAACAGCCCGTGCAGGCTCATCAGCCCGGTCGACACCGGCGCGCCGATCGCCACGGCGATCGGCAGGCCGATCAGGAAGCCCGAGACGATGCGCGCGTGGTGATAGCTCGGGAACCATTTGGTGAAATAGAAGATGATGCCCGGGAAGAAGCCCGCTTCGGCCACGCCCAGCAGGAAGCGCACGATGCCGTAGCTGGTCTCGCCGGTGACCAGCGCGGTGCAGGTCGCGAGGATGCCCCAGGTGATCATGATGCGGGCGATCCAGATGCGCGCGCCCACTTTCTCGAGGATGACGTTGCTCGGCACCTCGAAGAGGAAGTAGCCCCAGTAGAAGGTGCCGGTCGCGAAGCCGAAGGCGCCGGCCCGCCGGCCGTCATCTTCAGGTCGCCCTGCATGGTGAGCGCGGCGAAGCTCACGTTGATGCGGTCGATGTACGCCAGGATGTAGGCCAGCAGCAGAAACGGCAGCAGCCTGAAGTAGATTTTACGCATGGCGGATTTCTCGAGAGACTCGTCCATCTCGCAGTTCCTTCCCTGGGTCGTTTTTATTTACTGACGCGTACGCCAACGCCGGCTTTTTGCCGGTTGGCCGAAAGGCTACACCCGGCCGCCGGGGGCCGTCACGGTGGAGATATCACGTGGTGTGAAGTCGGTATGGCCGGCCTCACCGGACTCCGCGACTGCAAACCACGTATTCGCGTCGGGCAATGGGCTGTACACCCGCATCGGAATATAATTGCCGGATAAGACGGGGATTTGGGTGGAGGCGCGTGAGTGATACCGGGGGTGAACTATCGGGTGATTCCCGGTGCGCCGCAGCTCAATCTCGATACCGACGAGTTGGCCCGCGACTACGATCGCATCAGCGCCACGCGACAGTTCGAATTCGGCAAGCAGCTCGTGGCGGATCTCGGCATCCGGCCGGGCGAGCGCGTGCTCGACATCGGCTCCGGCACCGGGCTGCTGGCCCACCACATCGCGGAGGTCGTCGGCCCCTCGGGCCGCGTGCACGGCATCGATCCGCTGCCGTCGCGCATCCACATCGCGCTCGACCGCGCGCGCAACCGCAGCAACCTCTCGTTCGAGGTGAGCGACGTCTACGATCTCGCCCACCTGCGCGACCAGAGCTACGACGTGATCGTGGCCAATTCGGTGTTCCACTGGCTGCCCGACAAGACGCCGGCACTGCTCACCTTCTGGCGGCTGCTGCGGCCGGCCGGCCGGATCGGCATCAGCACGGTCGCCAAGGGCCCGCGGCTGCCGATGCAGGAGATCGTGTCGGCGGTGCTGTCGGAGCCGCCGTTCGACCGTTATCCGCGCGCGCGCGAAAGCCTCACCTTCAAGGTCGATGCCGAGGAGATGCGCGCGCTGTTCGAGATGACGGGCTTTGCGCCCAGCCTGATCGACGTCCGCCCGGTCGAGCAGAACTACGCCACCGCCGAGCAGGCCGTGCGCTTCCTCGAGGCGTCGTCGTTCGGCAATTTCCTGGGCCACCTGCCGACCGATCTCGTCTACCGCGCGCGGGTGACAATCCTGCGACGTCTGGCCGGCATCGCCACCGAGCAGGGGATCGTGCAACAACGGGGCCGCCTCGTGGCGATCGCGCACAGACGGTGAACCGGGGCCGCTGAACCGGGACAGGGCTGGACGAACGGGCTTGCCCGCCGCGCCGGAGAATCGCATCGTGGCGCCATGCGTCCGCTGCGACAGATCAATTTCTTCGTCGGGTTGCTGCTGCTGATCGTGGGCGGCGGCGCGCTGGCGTACGGCCTGCGCAACATGGCGGCGGGCTTCCGCCAGGGCGGCTTCGATGCCGCCTATCACGTACCCAACGGCGTCGTCGACGCGGGCATGGGGCTGGCCTTCATCGTGGTCGGGCTGGCGATGCTGCGGCAGACGCTGCGCCGCCGTCTGCCTCGGCTGTTCGTCATCCTGCTCGCCGTGCTGATCGTGGCGCTCGGCATCCACGCGGGCTACGTCGCGTAGGGCCGATCAGAGCTTTTCGAGAGCCTGGCGCAGGGCGTCGCGGCTGAACGGCTTCTCGACCACGAGCACGTCGGAAAACTCGCTCGCCAACGCACTGTCGCCGTACCCGGTGGCGAAGAGGAACGGGATGCCGCGCCCGCGCAGCACGGCGGCGACCGGGAAGCTCTCCTTGCCGTTGAGATTGATGTCGAGCATGGCGAAGTCGACGGAAACGGTGCGCGCGAGTTCCAGCGCCTCTTCCACGGTCGACGAGACGGCCACGACCTCGTAGCCCATGCGCTCCATCAGCTCTTCGAGAAGCATGGAGATCAGCCCCTCGTCCTCCACGATCAGCACACGCTTCTTCACAACCGTGGAGTCCCTTCCTGAATGACGTCGAGCGGCGCGTCGACGGTGCAGACCACGCCGCCCGGCCGGTAGTCGATCTTCACGCTGCCCTGCAGCTCGACGGCGAGCGCGCGCTCGATCATGCGCGAGCCGAAGCCCTTGCGGGTGGGCGGATGGACCGCCGGACCGCCGATCTCCTCCCACGTCAGGCGGAAGCGGCCGCCGGTGATCGTCCAGCGCACCGCCACCGACCCGCGCTCGCTCGACAGCGCGCCGTATTTCGCCGCGTTGGTGCCCAGCTCGTGCAGCGCGATCGAGACGGCGACGGCACTCTTCGGCCGGATGCGGAAGTCCTCGCCCGCGAAGGAGATGCGCTCGCGCAGCCCGCCGAGATGGGCCTTCAGCGACGTCTGGGCCAGCGCCATCAGCCGCGCCCCGTCCCAGTTCGCATCGGTCAGCAGGTTGTGCACGCCGCCCAGCGCGAGCAGCCGCTGCTCGAGGTCGGCGCGCACGCTGGCGTCCGTGTCCTTGAGGGTGAGGGCGGCGATCGACTGCACGATGGCCAGCGTGTTCTTGACCCGATGGTTGAGCTCGTTGACCAGAAGCTTGAGATGGTCCTCGTAACGGTGCCGCTCGGTCACGTCGGCCGCGGCGCAGACCGCGCCCTGCGCCGTGCCTTCGGCGTCGCGCAGCGAGGCCGCCCGCATCAGCAGGATGCGCCGTTCGCCGTCGGCGAAGCGCACCTCGATGGTCTCGGGCAAAACTTCCTCGCCGCGTGCCGCGCGCTGCATCGGCAGCGTCTCGGGTGCCGCCTCGACGCCGTTGCGGAAGAACCGGTAGGTAGGCCGCTCGCTCGCGGGCGCGCTCAACGTCGCGGCAATGCGGCCGGGCGTCCGCAGCAGCTCCTGCGCCCGCGGGTTGGCGACCAGCTGGCGGGCGTCGCGATCGTTGGTGAACCAGACCGCGGTCGGAACGGTCTCGAGGATGGTCTCGAGCTCGACCGTGCGCTTGCGCAGGGCGGCTTCCGCGGCGTCCCTGTCGGCCTCGGCGCGGCGGCGGGCGGAGACGTCGTAGAACATCACGCCCAGCCCCTCGCCCACGGGAAAGATCGAATAGGAGACGATGTTGCCGCCGATCAGCGATACCGCCTCGCCGCTCACCCTTTTGCGCTGCTCCATCGCTTCGGCGAGCATGCGGCCGCGCTCGCTGTCGCGGTCCGAGAAGGCATCCCACAGCGTGCGCCCCAGTATTTCCGACGCGGGACGGCCGAAGTAGCGCGCGGCGGCGCCGTTGTAGAAGACGAAGCGCCAGTCGCGGTCGACAACGTAGAGCGGTTGGCCGATTCCCTCGAGAATCGTGTTCAGCAGCAGCAGCGGATCGGTGGCCGTGGGCATGAAAGAGGGAGCGCTATTCCGCCGTCCTGGTCTCGAACTCCGCCGGCAGCGTGATCTCCAGCACTTCGAAATCGTCGGAGTGCGCGATCTCCTTGTGCTTGATCCCGGGCGGCTGATAGACCGTCGAGCCCGCCACGAGCTTGTGCTCGCCATAGCCTTCGTAGTCGAAGATCGCCCAGCCCTTCAGCACATAGACGAACTGGAAATCGAGCGTATGCGTGTGGCGCGGCGCGTCGGCATGCATGCCAGGCTTGGCGCGGATCACGTGCGCACCGACCCGGCCGCCGGTCAGCTCCTCGATCCCGAGCTTGCGATACTCGAAGAACGGCCGCAGCCCGTCGGGCTTGAAGGAGTCAGGGCCGAGATGATTGACGATGCCGATCTCGCGCGTCTGGTCTTGGGCGGCTTCCTCGGTCGTCGGGAAAAGGTCGGGCATTGGGTCGTCCTCCTGAGCATTTGTGGATAGGCAGGGTCTGCTGGCCGGGCACCGTGGATTTTCCATCTTTGATCACGATCACGCCGTCGCTTCGCGTCGACTGCAAAGCATGCGAGCGACCCTCGGTCACTTCGATCACGAAGATGTAGATTAAGCCGTTCGCAGGGCCCCATCTCGTGTCGTCGTATCTCACCTGCATTTTCAGCGTGGTATGGGTCAATGCTTGGGCGCTGTCGGTGATCGAGATGCGCGGCGGTACACCGTCGCCGTAGTCATATTGAATTTTGACAAGGCCATCGGCCGTGGACGAGTTGATTGTGAACATGTTGCTCGGACTGGGCGGCCTGTTGCAGTCGCCAGCCCATGTTCCCAGCATATCGTATCGGGCGAAGACGGCGGCCGGCGACTCGGCCTTGGCCGCACACACTGGCAGGGCGAAAAGCACGAAAATCGCAGAAAATATGTGACGGACTCGCATCAGACGCGCTTTGTTCCGGTCTTCCCATTGTCATCCACAGGCCCTAGAATGCCTCGCTTTCCCGGCGTTTGGCATCTGGAAAGCACAATGGCTCACATCAGACTGAATACTCACCCCTCCCAGGGCGGCGTGCAGGCCCCCCCGGTGATCTGGGGTGCGCGCGATCCCAAGCTGCGCGGACCCGTCGTCGGTACGGTGTCGGACCCGGCAAAGCGCAACGCCATCGGAGTGCATTCCGGCAGCTATGGCGTCTATCGCGCGCTCGCGATCGCGGCCCAGGAATTGAAGGCCGACCATCGGCCCGACTACACGAACACCTCGCCCGCCGAGAAGATCGGGCCGTTCGAGAGCTGGTTCGATCCGAAGAAGATCGTGTCGCTCGATCCGTGGGGACACCTGATCGCCGACGTCTTCGCCGACAAGCTGGCGGCGGGCTGGGACATCCGTCCCACCATCGCCGTCACCAAGGCGCACGTGAACATGCCGGAGATCATGGAGGCGATGGCTTCCGGTCGCCTGAAGCCCGACAACGACATCCTGAGCGGCTCCGGCGACGTGAAGGTGACCAAGGCTGCGATCGAGCCGGTGTGGTGGCTGCCCGGCATCGCCGAGCGCTTCGGCGTCAAGGAGACCGATCTGCGCCGCACGCTCTTCGAGCAGACCGGCGGCATGTACACCGAGCTGGTGACGCGGCCCGACCTCGAGCTGTTCCTGCCGCCGATCGGCGGCTCGACGATCTACTTCTTCGGCGACGTGTCGAAGCTCGGCAAGCCCGAGACGAAGATCGCCTGCCGCCTCCACGACGAGTGCAACGGCTCCGACGTGTTCGGCTCCGACATCTGCACCTGCCGGCCGTATCTCGCGCACGGCATCGAGATCTCCATCGAGATGGCGCAGAAGGGCGGCGTCGGCGTGGTGATCTACAATCGCAAGGAAGGCCGCGCGTTGGGCGAGGTCACCAAGTTCCTGGTCTACAACGCGCGCAAGCGCCAGCCCGGCGGCGATTCGGCGGCGCAATACTTCAACCGCACAGAATGCGTGGCGGGCGTGCAGGACATGCGCTTCC
The DNA here is from genome assembly GCA_903915535.1 of Enhydrobacter aerosaccus. Classification (GTDB taxonomy): domain Bacteria; phylum Pseudomonadota; class Alphaproteobacteria; order Reyranellales; family Reyranellaceae; genus Reyranella; species Reyranella aerosaccus_C. Next base: position 53,452 of record CAIWTJ010000096.1, on the reverse strand, counting down.
AGGAGCTGATGCCCGACGTGTTCCATTGGCTGGGCATCTCGCGCATCGACCGCTTCGCCTCGATGAGCAACATGAAGTCCGATGCGCTGCGCGAGCAGGGCATTGAGATCGTCGAGCAGGTGCCGATTCCCGACGAGCTCATCCCGGCCGACGCGCAGGTCGAGATGGATGCCAAGAAGGCCGCCGGCTACTTCACGCAGACCAAGCCCACCGCCGACCTCACCAAGCCCAAGGGACGGGGCCTCGACGAGTGAACGTCCTTCCCGGTGATCTCCAATACCTGCGCACGCCCGTGGCGATCCGCGAGCGGGCGGAGCGGATGCTGAAATATGTCGAGGACGGCCGGTCGAACTGGTTCTCGGTCGATGGCAACGGCCTCGAGGCCGCGGTGCAGGCGACGCTCGACGTCACGCGCAAGCGCTTCGCCGATCCCGCGGCGATCCCGTTCCATTCGCGCTGGCGCCATTTCGAGGCGGGCGGTCGCGATCGCTGGGCGGCGCTGGCGCCCCGGCTCGCATCGCTCCCGAAAGAAGAAATCGCGCGCCGGCGCATGGACCTAGCGGTCGTATCCGTATTGCTCGATGCGGGCGCGGGTCCCGACTGGCGCTATCGCGAGCCCGGGACGAACGAGACCTACGCGCGCTCCGAGGGATTGGGCGTCGCGAGCTTCCACATGTTCGCCAATGGCCTGTTCAGCCGTGACGCCAAGGGCGATCCGCTGCGCGTCGATGCCGAGCGGCTGGCCAGCCTCACGCCGATGGATATCGCGCTCGGCTTCCAGGTGAAGGCGCACAATCCGATGACCGGGCTCGAAGGCCGCGCCGGCCTGCTGCAGAAACTGGGCAGCATCGGCCTCGATCGTCCGGGCGCGTTGTTCGATATCGTGGCGAAAAGTGGCGATGTCAAAGCGTCGTCGATCCTGGCGGCCGTGCTCGACAAGCTCTCGCCGATCTGGCCCTCGCCGTTGGGCGATGTGTGGGAGCATCCCGTCATCGGGCTCGTGCCGTTCCACAAGCTGTCGCAATGGATGTCCTATTCGCTGGTCGAGCCGATCGAGGGCGCAGGTCTCAAGGTCGTCGATCTCGATGCGCTGACCGGCCTGCCGGAATACCGCAACGGCGGATTGCTGGTGGACGCGGGCGCGCTGCGGCCCAAGCAGTCGTCGCTGCTGACGGCAACGTTCGCGCCGGGCGACGAGGCGATCGTCGAATGGCGCGCGCTCACCGTGGCGCTGCTCGACCGGATCGGCCAGCATGTGCGGCTGCATCTCGGCATGGACGCCGAGCATCTGCCGCTGGTCAAAGTCCTGGAGGCGGGCACCTGGTTCGCCGGCCGCGTGCTCGCGGCCGAACGCCGGCCGGGCGGCGGTCCGCCGATTTCCGTCGCGAGCGACGGCACTGTTTTCTGAGGGGTTGTTCCCGTCATCCCGAGCGCAGCCGAGGGATCTCTTTTCGTGCGTACACAAGAGACCCTTCGACTTCGCTTCGCTTCGCTCAGGGTGACGGGCTAAGTTTATATTCGAGGAATAGAAGGAAGCCCGTCATGTCATTACCGCATTCGATCCACGTCGTGACGCACCCGCTGGTGCAGCACAAGCTCACCAAGATGCGCGACAAGACGACGTCGAGCGCGAACTTCCGCCGGCTGTTGCGCGAGATCGGCCTGCTGCTGGGCTACGACGCCACCAAGGACCTGCCGCTGGGTACCGCGCAGATCGAGACGCCGATCGAGGCGATGACCGCGCCGATCCTCGACGGCAAGAAACTGGTGATCGTGCCCATCCTGCGCGCGGGGCTTGGCCTCGCCGAGGGCATTCTCGATCTCGTGCCGCTTGCCCGCATGGGCCACGTCGGCCTCTATCGCGATCCCAAGACACTGCAGGCGGTGGAGTATTACTTCAAGCTGCCCGGCGACGTCACCGACCGTGACGTGATCGTCTGCGATCCGATGCTGGCGACCGCGCATTCAGCGATCGCCGCGGTCGATCGCCTGAAGGAAACGGGCGCACGGCGCATCCGGTTCATCTGCATCCTGGCGGCCGAGACCGGCGCGCGCGCCTTTGCCGAAGTCCATCCCGACGTGCCGGTATTCACAGCCGCCGTCGATGCGAAACTCAACGATCACGGGTATATTGTTCCCGGCTTGGGCGACGCAGGCGACCGCCTGTTCGGAACCAAGTAGGGGAGAGAAAAGATGAGCCCAGATCTCAAGTATCTTCTGTTTTCGACGATCCTGACCTTTGTGCAGGTTCTTGTGGCCGCGACCCTCGCCAACTTCTCGGTCGGCTTGCCTGCGCTCGCGGGCAACCGCGAGGGTCTGGGCGAAATGTCCGGCATGGCGGGCCGCGCCAAGCGTGCGCACCTGAACATGGTCGAGAACATGATCCTGTTCATCCCGCTGGTGCTGATCGCGGTGGCGGCGAACAAGGCCAACGCCATGACGGCGATGGGGGCGATGACCTTCTTCTGGGCGCGTGTCGCCTATTCGGTCATTTATCTTGCGGGCATTCCGTGGCTGCGCACCGTGTCGTGGGCCGTGTCGGTCGTCGGCATGATCATCATCGCGTTGCAGCTGCTCTAGCAGAGTCCGTCACATGCCATGGGCGCGCGAGGTCGCGCCCATGGCTTCGATGGCCAGTTCGACGTCGATCGAGCCTGCCTTCTCGAACACCAGGGTGAGCGGCACGCGCGTGTCCTTGGTGAGGGGCTTCTTGAGGCCCATCAGCATCAGGTGAAAGCCGCCGGGTGCCAGGGTCACGGTGGCGCCCGCCGGAATTTCGAGGCCGTGCTCGAGTTCGCGCATGCGCATCACGTTGCCGTCCATCTTCATCTCGTGAATCTGCGCCTGTTCGGCGACCGATGTGCGTACGGCGATCAGCCGATCCGTCGCCGTGCCCCGGTTGGCGATCGTGAGAAAGCCGCCGCCCGCGGGCGCCGTGGGAGCGGTGGCGCGCGCCCACGGCTGGCTGATCTCGAGCTGGCCGAGCTTGTAGTCGTCCGCCACGGCGAGGCCCGGAAGCAGACAGAGAAGAAGGCCCAGAGACAGGCGAACGGATTTCATGTCGATCTCCTCAAAACCGGGCCTTCAGGCTGGCGACGAAAGTCCTGCCCGGGAACGGATGGAACTCGAAGTACTTGAAGTCGGTCAGGTTATCGACACCGACCTCGGCCGACAGGGCGTTCATGAACTGATAGCGCGCATGCAGATCGACCAGGAAGAAGGGATCGAAGGCGCCGTTCACGCTGTTGATCAGGTCGCTGTTGTCCAGGGTCGAGTACATCTTGCCCTGCCAGCGCGCCGACGCCGAGAGGGAGAGATCCTCGTTCGGCCGGTAGATCGCCTGTAACGTATCGCGCCAGTCGGGGACGTAGGGCGCACGCATGCCGGTGGAGGTCGTGCCGGCGGCACTCGTGAAGCCAGGGTTGGAGACGATCCTCGAATCGACGTAGGTGACGCTGTTGGACAGGCTGAGCCCGGGGATCAGCACGTCCTTCAACTCGCCCACGAGTTCGAAGCCGCGGTTGCGGACGAGGTCGACGTTCTGGAACGACGTCACGAAGCTGTTGTTGAGCACGACGGTCTGCGACAGGATCGCGTTCTGCGTGTCCTCTTCGAACAGCGACAGGCGCACGCGCGAGTATTTGTCCTGGCGCTCGATCGCCGCTTCGAAGGACATGGCGGTCTCGGGCACCAGATTGGGATTGGGAATCGTGACGGTCACGCCGGTCGTGATCGCCTGGTAGAGCTCCGCCACGGTTGGGAAACGATTGGCCTCGCCGAACGACAGCTTGGCGTTCCATTCGGGCAGGAACTGCCAGGAGAGCGTGGCCTTGGGCGACAGTTTGGAGGCCGACAGCTCGGGCTGGAACGCCGAGACCGTGCCCGACTGATTGAAGCCGCCATAGGCCTTCCAGGTCTCGCCGCGCAGACCGAGCGTCAGCTTGATCTCGGGCGTGATCTTGTAGGCGTCCTGAACCCACAACGCCCAAGTCTCGGTCTTGCCCAGGCCTTGTGAAAATGTTGTGCCGTTGCCGTAGTCCGGCCCGACTTGCCAGTTGGGGGCATTGAAGGTCGGATTGTTGAGCGTGTACTTGTCGTGATGGGCGCCGAAGCTCACCTCATGCTCGCCCTTCGGTCCGGTGGGGCGCCAGATCGCCTTCGCGTCCTCGGTGTCCCAACCCGTGCCGTCGAGGCGCGCGAAGGTGCCGTTGGTCGTGTAGTTGGTGCCGTTGCCCGCGATCACGTTGGCCGGCGTGCGCTGGATGTCCGTCAGATAGTCGTAGCGCGTCGCGATCAGCTCCGCGTCCCAGTTGCCGCCGGTATCGGTCTTGAGCGAGAGGATGTTCGCCAGGTGCTGTTGCGTCCAGTTCGACGTGTTGCTGGCGAAGCCCGAAATGCCGGCGAAGGTCGGCTGGCCGTTGGTGCCGGTGAGGTAGCTCTGCACCGTCGAGATCTGGTTGTTCTCCCAGTAGCTCACCTGATAGGTGGCGGTCAGCCAGTCGGTGAGGTCGACCGAAGCCTTGGCCATGTAGTTGTTCTGGATCGTGTGCAGCAGGCCGCCGGCGCCAACGACATTGGCCTGGCCGCCGGTCTTGTTGTAGGCGGGGATGAAACCGTTGACGCCCGCCACCATGGTCGTGTTGGTGACGAACTGCAGCGGCTGGCTGAAGCTTTCCTGCCGGTTCGCCGACAGGAAGAAAGACAGCTTGCCGACCTTGTCGCCGATCGTCGCGGCCGAGTTCGACGTCGAATAGGTGCCCGCCGTGTTGTACATGCTGAAGGTCTGGAACGCCTCGGTCTGCTTGGCCGTGACCTCGAGCTTATCCGGCTGGCGCGTGGTGATCTGAAGCACACCGCCCATCGAATTGCCGGGATACTCGGCCGCGAAGGGTCCGTAGAGCATATCCAGGCCCTTGATCTGCTCCGGCGAGACCAGGCCCCAGCGCGGGGCGCCGTTGGTGTTGTTGTTCGAGATCAGCGCCGAGATCGGGACGTCGTCGACATAGACGAGATTGCGCGCGCTCGAATTGATGCCCCACATGCGCGTCTGGAAGGTGGGCTGCGTGTCGCCGTAGTTGCGCTTTCGCACGAAGATGCTGGGCAGGTATTTGGCGGCGTCTTCGACGTCCACGATATTGGTCGTGTCCTCGATCTTCTTCTGGTCGACGCTCTCGCGAGTGTTCGGCAGGGCATAGCGGTCGACGACGGGGGAAACCGGCGGCACCTGCGGACCCGGCGCCGGCGCGGTCACGATGACTGGCGGCAGGGTCGTGTCGGCCGACGGCGAGGTCTGGGCGATCGCGTCAGCGGTGGCCAAGACCGAAAGCAGGGCGAGCGCTAGCGGTCTAGTGCGCATGGTGGCCTGCCGCCGGCTTCAGCGTGATGGAGGGCGCGGGCTCGGGCAAGTCGTGCGCGCTCTGGCCGGCGGCAGGAATGCCGGTCCAGTTGTTCGCGCCCTTCTCGCAGGTCTGGACGGTGGGGAAGTAGAGAGTTTCGCCCGCCCGATCCGGCAGGCCGACCATCACCACGAATTCGTCGAACTGGTTGTTCTCGAGCCGTCCGCCTTGCCATGTGACTTCGGTGACCGCGTCGCGAACCGCAAATCCGTGCTGGCCGGCGACGGGCTTTTCGAGCAGACGGGTCTTTATCTCGATCGTCCAGCCCGGTTTGGGCATCGGCTTGGCCGACAGCACGCCCTCGGGCATGCGGATCGTCACGGCGAGGGTAGGCGAGCCCTTGCAGCCGTGTGTGACGCGAAAGGCGGTGCGGATGTAGCCGCCCGCCGGGCCTTCATTGGGATCGGCGACGACGTGCGCTCGCGCGAGGGCCGGGATCAGCACAAGCCCCGCGCAGGCGACGATGGTCGCCCTGAGAATCGACAACATGGACTATTCCTTCGACAGACGAACGAAAGCGACGCGGTTTGGGCGTCGCGGCGTTAACGATCAGGCGAAGGAGGGCGGGCCGCGCGGTCGGGAGGGCCCGTCGCGAATGCCGACTGGCGTAGGCTGCTCAGACGCGACCAGCGGCGCGATGTATGTCGACACCGGCGGAAGTGCGACGAAGCAAACTGGCGGCGCGGCAATTGCGGGAACATGCGCCAGCCCAAGGCAGCACTCGTGCGCACTGGCCGCCATCGGCGCCGGACCGGATTTGCCGTCGGGATCAGCGGCGGTCGAATTGCAGAAGACACTCCACAGTGCCGATGGCGCGCCATCGCGCATCATCGCGGCGTGCGCGATCGGCTGCAGGAAATTGAGCGTGATCGCGAACAGCGCGACGGCAAGCCCCAAGGCCTGCATCGGAGAATCTGTTCGCTGCGTCGTCATGCGGGCATTGTGGCGGCCGGATGCGCCCGCTTCAAGCGTGGATGTGCGTATGCCCGTGGGCTGCGCCACCATGTCCGTGCTTCTCGTGTTCCAGCGCGGCCGGCACGACGTGGAGCTGGCCGTGGCGCACCCCGCGCTGGCTGATCGTGTCGTCCGCCAGGGCACGCACCGCCTGGGTCGGTCCGCGCAGGATGGAGACCTCGAGGCAGGAATCGTGGTCGAGATGGACGTGGAGGGTCGCGACCTGCAGGTCGTGATGCTTGTGTTGCGCCTGCGTCAGCCGCCGGCCGAGATCGCGGGTCTCGTGGTCGTAGATGTAGGCCAGCGTGGCGACGCAAAAGCCGTCGTCCTTGCCCTTTCCCTTTCCTTGGGGCTTGTCGTCGAGCATCTCGCGCGCCTGGGCTTCGCGCAGGATGTCGCGCAACGCCTCCGAGCGGCTGGCGTAGCGGTGCTTCTTCATGTGCCGGTCGAGCGTTTCGGCGAGGTCGTCGTCGATCGACAGAGTGATGCGCTGCATGGAAGCTCCCGGCGGAAAGGTTAGTCGGCAGCGTCGGCTGGCGCGTCGCGTTCGTCCAGTCCCGTATGTCGACCGAGCACCAGCGCCGCGAGCCAGGCGAGGGCGAAGAATCCCACGATGGCGAAGCCCAGCCCGTCGATCTCGACTCCCAGGATCTCGAGGCCACCGACCAGGATCGCCACTGCGGCCGAGGCGCCGGTGATAACGATGTTGTAGGCAAGTCGCGCGCGCGGCCTGACGAAGGCCCAGTCGTAGGCGCCCAGCATCAGCACGCCGTCGGCCGTGTCGACCAGCGCCATGCCCGCGGCGAACAGCGCCGGGAACACCAGGATCGCCCACAGCGACATCCCGCTCGCCGCGCTGGTCGCGGAGAGGCCGAGCAGCGAGACCTCGGTCGCCGTGTCGAAGCCCAGGCCGAACAGGAAGCCGAGCGGGAACATGTGCCAGGGGTGCGCGATCAGCCTGAAGAGCGGGCGGCAGACGCGCGCCAGCAGGCCCCCGTCAAAAGTCGGATCGGGCGCGCCGCCGTGGCGCCACGCCCGCCACGTCTCGCGCAAGGTCACGAGATTGACGGCAGCGATTGCGAACAGGAAGAAGGCCGAGATCGTCGTGCCAATCAGGCCGCCGATCTCGCGGAAGGCCTCGAACTTGGTGCTGAGCAGGGTGGCCGTCGCGGCGACCGCGCCGGCGGCCAGCAACACTACGGTGGAATGACCCAGCGCAAAGAACAGTCCGACGGTGAGCGGCCGGCGGCCCTCCTGGCGCAGCTTGCGCGTCACATTGTCGATCGCCGCGATGTGATCGGCATCGACCGCATGGCGCAGGCCGAAGCCCCACGCCAGCAGGGCCGTGCCCAGCAGCAGCGGCTGCTGATGAAACACTATGAGCGCCGCACCCCAGGCCGCGAGGTTCGCGGCGATCAGCAGGCCAAACAGCATGATGAGACGCGTACGCATATGCGGGGGGATCGTAGCAGTTGCTGAGTGGCACGGTGTATGCATTATTTGTGAAAAATGCATACGCATCGTGCTCTCTGGCTTGGCCTGCTCGCGGTCGCGGGGCCTGCGTTCGGACAGACCGGCGCGTCGGCGGTCCTGCCGACGGTCACGGTGACCGCGCCGGTCGATCTCGAATCGCGGCCGACGGATGCGGCCTCGGAGCAGCGCATTTCCGGCGAGACCTTGAACACGCGGCCGGTGACGCGGCCGGGCGAAATCCTGGAAGCCGTGCCCGGATTGATCGTCACGCAGCATTCGGGCGAGGGCAAAGCCAACCAATATTTCCTGCGCGGCTTCAATCTCGATCACGGCACCGATATCGGCATCTGGCTCGACGGTATGCCGATCAACGCGCGCTCGCATGCGCACGGGCAGGGCTATTCCGACCTCAACTTCATGATCCCCGAGCTGGTCGACAATCTGCTGGTGCGGAAGGGACCGTACTGGGCCGACGAGGGCGACTTCTCCTCCGCGGGCGCGGTGCACATTGCCTATGCCGATCGGCTGGAAAAGAACCTGGTCTCCGCGACCGGCGGCAGTTTCGGCTACTGGCGCGGGCTGGCGGCCGGTTCGACGCTGTTCGGGAGTGGCTCGCTTTTGGCTGCGGCAGAGATCGAACGCTACAACGGGCCGTGGGACGTGCCCGACGGCGTGCGCAAATACAACGGCGTGCTGCGCTACAGCGAAGGCACCGAGGACACCGGCCTTGCAATCACCGGCATGGCCTACGCGAACACGTGGCACGCCACGAACCACATCGCCATGCGCGCCGTCGATGCGGGCCTCGTCAATCGCTTCGGCACGCTCGATCCCAGCGACGCGGGCGACACGCAGCGCTATTCGCTGTCGGCGCGGTGGAGCCGGAAGGACGAGCGGAGCGCCGACCGGGTCGAGGCGTACCTCGTCCATTCGACCCTGAACCTGTTCAACAACTTCACCTATTTCATGAACGATCCGGTGAACGGCGACCAGTTCCAGCAGAGCGACAAACGCACCCTCTATGGATTGAACGCCAGCCACACGACGTTCCATGCGCTGGCCGGCCTGGACGTCGAGAACGTCGTGGGCTTGCAGGTGCGCCACGACTCGATCGATCTTGGCCTGTTCAACACGGTGCAGCGCGTGCCGGTGGGCACGATCCGCACGGACCATGTCGAGGAGACGAGCGTCAGCGTCTACATGCAGGAGAAAATCAAGTGGACGGAGTGGCTGCGCTCGACCGTCGGTTTGCGCGGTGATCTTTTCTGGGCGACCGATGCGTCCGACCAGCCGGGCAATGCAGCGGCTTCGACGGCGTTCATGCCCAACCCCAAGGCCGGGCTGGTGTTCGGCCCGTTCGCCAGGACCGAGTTCTATGTGAACGCCGGCATGGGCTTTCACTCCAACGACGTGCGCGGCCTCAGCCAGGGCGCGCCGCTGCTGGTGCAGTCGCGCGGCGCGGAAGTCGGTGCCCGCACGCAGATCATCAGGGGATTGGACTCGAGCGTGGCGTTGTTCGTGCTCGAATTCGACAGCGAGCTGGTGTTCGGTGGCGACGCGGGAGATACGTCCCCCAACCGGGCAAGCCGGCGGCTGGGTGTCGAATGGACCAACCGCTATCGCCCGGTTTCGTGGGCGACCTTCGACGGCGCCGTGGCCTACACGCAGGCGCGCTTCAAGGACGCGGACAATCCGATCGGCTCCTTTATCCCCGAGGCGCCGGCATGGGTAGCGTCCGCGGGCATCACGCTCGGCGGGGAGCTCGGCTGGTTCGGTGCGCTGCGCTGCGCTGGCGCTATTTCGGCCCGCGCCCGTTGATCGAGGACGGCAGCGTCTATTCCGGCGCAACGTCCCTGTTCAACGCGCGCGCGGGCTACAGCTTCGAGTCGGGTATCAAGGTCACACTCGACGTGCTCAATCTGCTGAACACGCAGGCCGACCAGATCACCTATTACTACCAGTCGCAGCTCCAGGGCGAGGCGGCGGCGGTGAACGACACCCACTTCCATCCCGTCGAGCCCCTCGCGTTTCGATTGACCGTCGCGAAGGCATTCTGAAGTCTTGAATTGCGGCGCGGCGTCCCAATGTTGCCTGCTCATCGAGGACCGGGACCCGAGATCCGGCAGGATCGAGCGGGGCGGGCGAGTTAGCGCAATTAGCGCTACCCGCTACCCATCCCCGTTTCCGTTTTCCCGTTATTTTAACGGGACGACAGTCATACCGCGGTCCAGCCGCCATCGACCACGAGCTCTGCGCCCGTGACATAGGACGATTCGTCCGACGCCAGGAACAGGATCGCGTAGGCCACTTCGTCGACCTCGCCGGCGCGCCCGAGCGGCACGCCCTTCAGGGTCTTGGCGCGCGCGACCGGATCGGCGGTGCGGCCCGAGGTGCGCATCGGCGGCATGAGGCCGGGGTGCACCGAGTTCACGCGGATGCCGTCCTTGCCGTGCTGGGCGGCGCCCGCCTTGGTGATCAGGCGCACCGCGCCCTTCGAGGCGTTGTAGCCGACATGGATGTAGCCCTGACCGGTGATGCCCGAGATCGACGACAGGTTGATCACCGAGCCGCCGCGCTTCATGGCGCGGATGCCGTACTTCATGCCGAGGAAGACACCGGTCGAGTTGATGTCCATCAGCCGGTGCCAGGCCACGGTGTCGTACAGGTCCTGCTCGGCCGATCCCGAGATGCCGGCGTTGTTCACCAGGACGTCGAGGCCGCCATAGGTGGCGACGGTCTTGTCGACGGCCGCCTTCCATTGCGCCTCGTCGGTGACGTCGAGCTTCACGAAGATCGCGCGGCCGCCGGCCTTCTCGATATCGGCCACCACTGCCTGGCCGTCCTTGTCGAGAATGTCCGCCACGACCACGCCTTTGCAGCCCTCTCGCGCGAACAGGCGAGCGGTCGCCGCTCCCATTCCGCTCGCTGCGCCGCTGATCATGGCGACTTTGTCTTTGAGGCGCATGGCGAGGCCCTCAGGCGAGCTTGAGCCCGACGATGCCGGCCACGATCAGGGCGATGGACACGATCCGCATCGCCGTCGCCTGGTCGCCGAACGCCACGATCCCGACCGTAAAGGCTCCGACAGCACCAATTCCAGTCCACACGGCATAGGCCGTGCCCATGGGAATGGTGCGTTGTGCCCACAAAAGCAGCGCACCGCTTGCGATGATGCAGAAAATGGACAGTCCAAGCCACGCCGGCTTCGCGCCGGACTCGGTCCAGCCCATTTTCAGGCCGACCGGCCAGCCGATTTCCAGCACGCCCGCCGCGACAAGATATATCCAGGCCATGGTCCTTGCTCTCCTTCCGCTGTAACGGGCCCGCCGCGACCGCCCTGTCGTTGACGGCGGCGTCCCAGCCTGTTCCTATCAAGAATTGCACGCATCTTGCAGCATAGCGAGAGCGGCAAACGGGGAAGGCGTCTCAAAGGGGCGAAGCCACATGAACGAACGTGACATCCGCGAGCTGATCGACGGCGTGAAAAAGGGCGCGTTGTCGCGCCGTGACTTTACCAGGAAGCTGGTGGCGGTGGGGCTGACGGCCCCGATCGCGACTCAGATCCTGATGCATTCGGGCGTGGCGATCGCCCAGTCCAAGGCGACCTACAAGCCGACCAAGCCGGGCGGCGGCGGTCCGCTGAAGGTCCTGTGGTGGCAGGGGCCCACTCTGCTCAATCCGCATTTCGCGGTCGGCACCAAGGATCAGGACGGCTCGCGCCTGTTCTACGAGCCGCTGGCCGGCTGGGACGGCGACGGCAACCTGCGGCCGGTCCTGGCGGCACAAATTCCCAGCCGCGAGGACGGCACGATCGCCGCCGACGGCAAATCCGTCGTGTGGAAGCTCAAGAAGGGCGTGACCTGGCACGACGGCAAGCCGTTCACGGCCGATGACGTCGTCTTTAACTGGGCGTTCGCCAAGGACCCCGCGACGGCCGCGACGACCAGCGGCTCCTACAAGGACGTGACGGTCGAGAAGATCGACGATTTCACGGTCAAGGTGATCTTCGACAAGCCGACGCCGTTCTGGGCCGATGCCTTCGTCGGCGTGAACGGCATGATCATTCCCAAGCACCTGTTCGCCGACTACACCGGCGGCAAGTCGCGCGATGCGCCGACCAACCTGAAGCCCGTGGGCACCGGCCCGTATCTCTTCACCAGCTTCAAGCCGGGCGACGTCGTCACCGGCGTGATCAATCCCAAGTACCACCAGGAAAACCGGCCGCATTTCGACAGCGTCGAGATGAAGGGCGGCGGCGATGCCGTGTCGGCCGCGCGCGCCGTGCTGCAGACCGGCGAATACGACTTCGCCTGGAACCTGCAGGTCGAGGACGAGATCCTGCTGCGCCTGGAGAAGGGCGGCAAGGGCCGGGTCGAGATCTCGCCCGGCGGCAACATGGAGCATATCCAGGTCGCGACCACCGATCCGTGGACCGAGGTCGATGGCGAGCGCTCGAGCATCAAGACCAAGCATCCGACCCTGTCGGAGCCGGCCGTGCGCCAGGCCCTGTCGCTGCTGATCGACAAGGCCTCCGTCGAGAAGTTCATCTACGGACGCACCGGGCAGGCGACGCCGAATTTCGTGGCCAATCCGGAGAAGTATCGCTCGAAGACGGCGAAGTTCGAGTTCAACGTCGACAAGGCGGCGGACATTCTCGAGAAGGCCGGCTGGAAGAAGGGCGCCGACGGCATCCGCGAGAAGGACGGCACGAAGCTCAAGTTCGTCTTCCAGACCTCGATCAACCAGCCGCGCCAGAAGACGCAGGCGATCATCAAGCAGTCGTGCCAGAAGGCCGGCATCGACGTGGAGGTGAAGGCGGTGGTCTCCTCCGTCTTCTTCTCGTCCGATGTTGCCAATCCCGACACCTACCCGCACTTCTATACCGACCTGCAGATGTACACCGTGACCATGTCGCAGCCGGACCCCGAGGTCTATCTGCGCCAGTTCCTCACGGCCGAGGTCGCGCAGAAGGACAACAAGTGGCAGGGCCGCAACATCACGCGCTGGCGTAACGCCGAATACGACGCCACGCACACGACGGCGCAGACCGAGCTCGATCCGGTCAAGCGCGCCGCCCTGCTGATCAAGTGCAACGACATGGTGATCGAAAACGTCGTGGTCATTCCTGTCGTCGCGCGGCCGGGCGTCGTTGCCATGAACAGCAAGCTGAAGGCCGAGATCAGCGGCTGGGACAACAATACCTGGGATCTCGCGAACTGGTTCAAGGAAGGCTGAGCCGAACGGGTGTCACGTCAGTACCTGATCCGTCGTCTGCTGATCGCGTTGCCGAGCTTGCTCGGCATCAGCCTGGTGCTGTTCACGGTCCTGGCACTGGCGCCGGGCGATCCGTTCGGTGAGCTCGCGACCAATCCCAACGTGCCCCCCGAAGTACGGATGGCGCTCAGGGAGAAGTTCGGGCTCGATGATCCGATCTACCTTCGCTACATCCATTGGCTGGTCGCCATGATCCATGGCGACTGGGGCTTCTCCTTCGTCAGCCGCGTCAACGTCGACACGCTGATCCTGCAGCGCCTGCCCGCGACCCTGTTCGTCATCGGCTCGGCGCAGCTCATCGCCATCCTGGTCGCCTTGCCGGTCGGCGTGCTGGCGGGCACCCGGCCCTATTCGATCTTCGACCAGATCGCCAATACGCTGGCCTTCGTCGGCTTCTCGCTGCCGACGTTCTTCACCGGACTGCTGCTGATCCTGATCTTCAGCATCCAGCTCGACTGGCTGCCGTTCGTCTATCGCAGCGACATCGCCGCCACCGGCTTCCAGTGGGTCTGGGAGTACTTCAAGCAGGCGATCATGCCGATAACCGTGCTGGGCCTGTTCCAGGGCGCCTCTCTGGTGCGTTACGTGCGCTCGGCCGTGCTCGACGTCGCGCGGCTCGACTACATCACCACCGCGCGCTCCAAGGGCATCGGCGAGCGCCGAGTGGTGATCCGCCACGTCGTGCGCACCGCGCTGATCCCGGTCGTCACGCTGGTGGCACTGCAGATGCCGATCGTGTTCAGCGGCGCGATCGTCACCGAGCAGATCTTCCGAATTCCTGGGATCGGCTCGCTGCTGATCGCGTCGATCCTGGCCAACGACACGCCGGTCGTGATGGCCGTCACCTTCGTGTTCGCCTGTCTCGTCGTCCTCTTCAACCTCATTGCAGATGTGCTCTATGGCTGGCTCGACCCCCGCATTGCTTTCCGCTGAGGCGCCCGTCGCCGGCCCCGGAGCTGGTGGGGCGAAGGACAAGGCGCAGCGCTTCTCGCCGACGCTCGAGGCGTGGCGACGCTTCCGCCGCCACAAGCTTGCCGTCGCGAGCGCGGTCATCCTGCTCCTGCTGATCGCGGCGATCGCTGTCGGTCCGCTGCTGTGGCGCGTGCCGATCAACGAGATCGACTTCACCGCGAAGCTCGAGGGACCGTCCTGGAACCACCCGTTTGGCACCGACGATCTCGGCCAGGACGTGCTGGCGCGCCTGATCTACGGCGGCCGCATCTCGCTGGCCGTCGGCCTCTCGGCGATGGCGGTGGCCTGCATCGTGGGCATGCTGGTGGGCGCGCTGGCCGGGATGTCGCGCGGCAGCGTCGACGCAGGCCTGATGTGGCTCACCGATCTCTTCCTCTCGCTGCCGCAGCTGCCGCTGCTGCTGCTGGTGATCTATCTCTTCCGCGACGGCCTCAAGGCCGTGCTGGGGCCGGAGGGCGGCGTCTTCGTCATGATCGTGATCGTGATCGGCGGCCTGCGCTGGATGCCGGTGGCGCGCCTGGTACGCGCCCAGATCCTGTCGATCCGCGAGAAGGAGTTCGTCGAGGCCGCGCGGGCGCTGGGCGCCTCGCGCCTGCGCATCGTGTTGAACCACATCCTGCCCAACGCATTGGGGCCGGTCATCGTGGCGGGCACGATCGACGTGGCCGCCGCGATCATCGCGGAATCTACCCTGTCGTTCCTTGGCCTGGGCTTCCCGCCCGACATCCCCACCTGGGGCCGCGTTCTGTTCGACGCCAAGGACTATCTCGACATCGCCCCGCACTGGGCCCTGTTCCCCGGTGCGCTTATCTTCCTCGCGGTGGTCTCCATCAACTTCATCGGCGACGGTCTGCGCGATGCGCTCGATCCGCGCCGGGTTCTGTAGGGCGTAAATGGCTGAACAGAATCCCGGCGCGTTGCTCGATATCCGCGACCTGAAGACCTGGTTCAAGACCGACGACGGGATGGTCCAGGCGGTCGACGGCGTCTCCCTCCGGATCGACCGCGGCGAGACCGTGGGCATCGTGGGCGAATCGGGCTGCGGCAAGACCGTGACGGCGCGCTCGGTGCTGAAGCTGATCGACATGCCGCCGGGCCGCTTCGAGGGCGGCCAGATCCTGTGGCAGGGCAGGGACCTGATCCCGCTCGGGCCGGCGGAGATGGACAAGATCCGCGCGACCGAGATCGGCATCATCTTCCAGGAGCCGATGACCTCGCTCAATCCGGTCTACACGGTCGGTGACCAGATCGCCGAGGTGCTTCGCCAGCACGAGAACCTCAGCTACAAGCAGGCGATCGACCGGGCGACCGAGATGCTGCAGCTGGTCAATATTCCCAATCCGGCCAAGCGCGTGCACGACTATCCGCACCAGTTCTCGGGCGGCATGCGCCAGCGGGTGATGATCGCCATGGCGCTGGCCTGCAAGCCCAAGCTCCTGATCGCCGACGAACCCACGACCGCGCTCGACGTCACCATCCAGGCGCAGATCCTCGAGCTGATGCAGGAGATGAAGGAGCGGCTCGGCATGTCGATCATGCTGATCACCCATGCGATGGGCGTGGTCGCCGAGACCTGCCAGCGCGTGGTCGTGATGTATGCCGGCAAGGTGGTCGAGGAAGCGCCGGTCGAGGCCCTGTTCGGCGATCCGCGCCATCCCTATACGAAGGGACTGATCCGCTCGATCCCGCGCGTCGATCGCGCCGCGACGTCGAAGGAAAGGCTGGAGGCGATCCCGGGCTCCGTCCCGAGCCTGCTCAATCCGGCACCGGGGTGCCGCTTCGCCGGCCGCTGCAAGTTCGTGATGGATATTTGTGTCGCGGCGATGCCGCCCCTGAAGGAGGTGGGACCCGGCCACCGCGTGCGGTGCGTGCTGTGAGTGGTGAACCACTCCTCTCGGTCAAAGACCTGCGCAAGCACTTCGCGCTCAAGGGCGGCGTGTTCGCGCGCAACGTCGAGAAGGTGCATGCTGTCGACGGTGTCAGCTTCGACATCGGCAAGGGCGAGACCCTGGGACTGGTGGGCGAGTCGGGCTGCGGCAAGTCGACGACCGGCCGCTGCATCCTGCGGCTGATCGAACCCAGCGGCGGCGAAGTCCTCTTCCAGGGCGCCGATGTCACGCGCATGAAGGGCGCCGACCTGCAGGCGCTGCGCCGCGACATGCAGATCATCTTCCAGGACCCCTTCGCGTCGCTCAATCCGCGCCACACGGTCGGTGCGATCATCGGCGAGGCGCTACAGATCCACAACCTCGCGCCCAACCGGCGGGCGCGCGAGGAGCGGGTTGCCGAGCTGCTCGAGACGGTGGGCCTGCCAGCAGCCCACATGCGGCGCTTCCCGCACGAATTCTCCGGCGGCCAGCGCCAGCGCATCGGCATCGCCCGCGCGCTCGCGGTCGAGCCCAAGCTCGTCATCTGCGACGAGCCGGTGTCGGCGCTCGACGTGTCGATCCAGGCCCAGGTCATCAACCTCCTGGAAGACCTGCAGGAGAAATTCGGCCTCACCTATCTCTTCATCGCCCACGACCTGTCGGTGGTGGAGCACATCAGCACGAGGGTAGCCGTGATGTATCTCGGCCGCGTGGTCGAGATCGCCCCGTCGCGCGATCTCTACGACCATCCGCTGCATCCCTATACCGAGGCGCTGCTGTCAGCGGTGCCGATTCCCGACCCGACGGTGAAGCGCAAGCGCATCATGCTGCAGGGCGACGTTCCCAACCCGATCCATCCCCCGTCGGGCTGTCACTTCCATACGCGCTGCCCGATCGCCAAGCCCGACTGTGCCCAGCGCGATCCCGTGCTGCGCGAGAGCAAGCCGGGCCATTGGGTGGCCTGCCACTACAGGGGATAGGCCTCAGGTCTTGGGAGCGAACTGGCTGAGGTCGTGAATACCGAGCTTCTTCTCGATCGCCTCGACTTTCTTTGCGGCCTTGTCGAATCCGTCGGCCCCGAGTTTTTCGCTCTCGGCTTTTTCCAGTGTCTGCGCGAGAGCGTCGAATTCGGTGGGCGTCATGAGGCTGCGCAGCGTCGGCAGGAGGTCGGTGTTTTCACGTGCGAGCGAGGGCCCGTACAGGGTGATGGTGGCATGCATCGCATCGCTCAGCGCCTTGCGCTGGTCGGAGTTCGCGATGCCGGGCGCGGCGGCGATGATCCTGTCGGTCAGCTGACGGCCGGCCGCATGTTGGTTCTGGAACGCCGTCACCAGGTCGACCATTCGGCCGGCCTTTTTGAAGACCGGAAAGACTTCGTCTTCCTCGATCTTTTCATGATACCCGTGCACGAAGTCGCGCATGACCTCCGCCGACTGGAGGAAGATGCCGGACTCCAGATCTTCCCCTTGGCCCAGCCTGCGTTCCGCCGCGCCGTACAGCAGCAGCACGCGTGACGTGAGCGCGTTGTCGCGCATCAGCCGCTCGCTGGCGGGCATGGGGGGCTTCCTGGTCGCATCCGTTTGTGCAAGCGCCGGCAGTGAAGCAATCAACCCGGCAGTCGCTCCGGCACCCAGCATCCATCGACGTTGGACCATCTTTCCCTCCTGTGGTGAAAGAGGAACGGCGCCGGTCACCGCGGGTTGCCTGGAGTGATGGCTTGAAAGAGGCGAGGGCGCGGTGGATTGTGGCCGAAAGGGCAAGGGGGGGGAGGCGGCGGATGGTTCGACCTTTCGGTTCGATCTTGACGGTCATTTTGGCGTTGCCGGGTCTGGCGCTCGCTCAATCGGAGAGCTGCACGCCTGTCACAACGTCGACTGCCGGCCTCGCCGGCGCGGTGATCACGGGGAGCAAGATGCAGGAGGCCGACAAGGGCTTGCCGAAGCACTGCATCCTGACAGGCAAGGTCGGCGAGCGGACCGGCGCCGACGGCAAGGCCTACGCGATCCAGTTCGAGATGCGTCTGCCGGTGGAGTGGAACGGCCGGTTCCTGCATCAGGTGAACGGGGGCAACGACGGCGTCGTCGTGCCGGCGCTCGGCGACAAGGCTGATGCGATGGCGTCTGGAGGCACGACGCCTCTCGCGCGGGGCTTCGCGGTGCTGAGTTCCGACTCCGGACATGCGGGCTCCGACCCTGCGAACAAGGACCTGGGCCTCGCGGGAGGCGCCGCGTTCGGCCTCGATGCGCAGGCACGGCGCGACTATGGATATTCCGCCGACATGACGCTGTCGCCGATCGCCAAGGCGATCATTGCCGCGCATTACGGCCGCAAGCCTGAGTACTCCTACATGTACGGCTGCTCCAATGGGGGCCGTCACACGATGGTTGCGGCCAGCCGCATGCCGGAGGCCTATGACGGCTTCCTCGCGGGCAACCCGGGGTTCAACCTGCCCAAGGCCGCGATCCAGCATGCGTGGGACGTGCAGGCCTTCACCACGATCGATCGGGACGTGCGCAAGTCCATTACCCGCGACGATGCCAGGCTCATCTCGGCGAAGATCGTTGAGGCCTGCGATGCGCTGGACGGCCTCAAGGACGGCATTACCGCCAATCTCGCGGCTTGTCAGAAAGTCTTCGATTTCTCCACGCTGCAGTGCGCTGCCGGAGCCAGCGAGGGCTGCCTGCCTGCGGTGAAGGTCGCCGCCCTCAAGAAGATCTTTGCCGGTCCGCGCAATTCGAAGGGGCAGGCGCTCTATTCCGACTGGCCGGCTGATGGCGGCGTCGGCATGGGCAACTGGCGGTTCTGGAAGGTGGAGAGTCCCCTTCCGGCCTGGGGCAACCATTCCGCGATTGCCACCATGGGCGCTGCGTCCCTGGGCTACATCTTCACGACGCCGCCGTCCAAGGTCGACGGAACCAACGACGGGCTGATCGCCTCGCTGCTCAAATTCGATTTCGACAAGGACGCACCGAAGATCTTCGCCAGGGATGCCGCCTATCCGGAGTCTGCCATGGACTTCATGGCGCCGCCCGATGCCGCCAATCCGAAACTGGTCGGGCTCCAGGGGACACGGCGCAAAATGATCCTGTTCCACGGCCAGGCCGATCCCGTGTTCTCAGTCAACGACACGATCGACTGGTACGGGAAGCTCGACGCCAACGCGGGCGGCAACGCCCAGGGCTTCGCCCGTCTCTTCACGCTTCCCGGCATCACGCACTGCGGCGGCGGCGTGGGGCTCGAGAAATTCGATGCGCTGTCGGCATTGACCGACTGGGTCGAGAAGGGCGTCGCGCCCGAGCGGATCGTGGCGTCGGTAAATCCCGCCAACAAGGAGATCCCGGCGGACTGGACCCCGGCGCGCACGCGGCCGCTTTGTCCCTGGCCGAAGATCGCCCGATACGTGGACGGGGACGTCGAAAGCGCTCGGTCCTTCGAGTGCCGGGCGCCCTGAGGCGCGGCAGAAATCCACCGCAATTCGTTCGTACACGCGCAAAAAGGCTGCAAAGCCGGTGTCCATCCGCAATACTGCCGCGATGACCAGACGCCAGATGCATCTGATCGCGTACCTGAAGACCGGCCCGACGGCGATGCACACCGGCGGCTGGCGCCATCCCGAGTCCACTCTCGACGACATCCTGGAGCCCAGCCGCTACGAGCTGATCGCGCGCCAGCTCGAGGCGGCAAAGTTCGACGGCTGCTTCTTCGCCGATCTGTTCGGCCTCTACGACATCCACGGCGACAGTTACGATGCCTATGTGCGGGGCGGCGGCCAGATCTCGTTCCTCGATCCCACTGTCGTGCTGCCGGTGATGGCTGCGGCGACCCGGCACCTCGGGTTGGGGGCCACGCTTTCGACCAGCTTCCACTCCGCCTATCACCTCGCGCGCTGGCTCGCCTCGCTCGACGTCATGAGCAAGGGCCGCGTGGCGTGGAATGTCGTGACGTCGGCCACCGACCTCGAAGCGCGCAACGCAGGCCTCGACGAGTTGCCGCCGCGCGAGTTGCGCTACGACCGTGCCGACGAGGTGCTCGAGGCCTGCTTTGCGCTGTGGAACGGCTGGGACGAGGGCGCCTTCGTGCTCGACAAGAAGGCCGGCGTGTTCGCCGATCCTTCGAAGGTGCACTACGCGAACTACAAGGGCCGCTGGATCAAGACCCGCGGTCCGCTATCGATCCCGCGCAGCCCGCAGGGCCATCCCGTCATCATGCAGGCCGGCAGCTCCGACCGCGGGCGCGACTTCGCCGCGCGTTGGGCCGAGGTGGTCTTCACCATCCAGCGCGGCAAGGACGAGATGATCGCGTTCTACGACGATCTCAAGACGCGAATGCAGGCGCTGGGGCGGGCGCCGGAAGAGTGCGCCATCCTGCCGAGCGTCTCGGTCGTCATCGGCGAGACGGAGTCGATCGCGCGCGAGCGGGCAGCCTTCATGGACAGCCTGATCAGTCCGGAGCTCAACCGCGCCGCGACTTCGAGCGGCCTCGGCGCCGACATCACAAAGCTCAAGGAGGGCGTGAAGTTGGCCGACCTCCAAGGCAACCAGGGCATGAAGGGCACCGAGGACGTGCTGCAACAGCAGATGAAAGCGCAGGGGCTCAGCCTGACGCAGGTCGCGGCCGAGCGCGGCAAGGGCCGCGAGCTTGTCGGTACCGCCGAGATGGTGGCCGATCGCCTGCAGGACATCTTCGAGTCCGGCGCCTGCGACGGCTTCGTGGTGGCACCGGTGAACTTTCCAGGCATGTTCGAGCAATTCTGCCGGAGCGTCGTGCCGGAATTGCAGCGGCGCGGCCTCTTCCGCACGGAGTATACCGGGCGCACATTGCGCGAGAATCTCAGAAGCTGATTGGGGAGTTCATGACGATGTCGACCACACGCCGTTCTCTCATGGCAGGCGCTGCCGCCATCGCCGCGACACCGTTCGCGGCCCGCGCGCAGGGCGCCAACGATCTCAAGGGCACCACGGTCGTGTTCGCGAGCTGGGGCGGTGCGTACCAGGACGCCGAGAAGGTGAGCTACTGCGAGCCCTTCGCCAAGGCGACCGGTGCGACCGTCGTGCAGGACGGGCCGATGAATGTCGCCAAGTTCCGCGCCATGGCGGGCAGCGGCTCGCCCGACTGGGACGTCGTCGACGTGACCGGCGGATTTCTCGAGGTCGCGGCAAAGGATGGCCTGCTGGAGAAGATCGATACCAAGCTGGTCAATGTCGGCCGGCTCGATCCGCGCTTCGTCCATGAATACGGCGTGGGCTGCATCGTCTGGTCGTACAATCTCGGCTACAGCACGGCGGCCTACGCCAACGGCGCACCAACGACCTGGGCCGACCTGTTCGACCTCAAGAAATTCCCGGGCAAGCGCACCGTGCTCGACCAGCCGGTGGCCTCGCTCGAAGTCGCGCTGCTGGCCGACGGCGTGGCGCCGGACAAGCTCTATCCGCTCGACGTCGACCGCGCCTTCAAGAAGCTCGACCAGATCAAGGCGCAGACCGTGTTCTGGACGACCAACTCGCAGAGCCAGCAGCTCTTCGTCGACCGCGAGGTGACGATGGGCATCATCCTGAACGGTCGCGTCTACGATGCCGCGCAAAAGGGCGCCAAGATCGCCCTGTCGTGGGAGCAGAACATCCAGGCAGTCGACTACCTGGTGGTGCCGAAGGGCAGCAAGAACCGTGCGGCCGCGATGCGCCTGATCGACACCATGACGATGGCGGAGAACCAGACGAAGGTCGCCAACCTGATCGCCTATTCGCCGACCAACCTTGCCGCGGTGAAGGACGTCGATCCAAAGGTCGTGCCGTGGCTGTGCACCACGCCCGACAACATCGCCAAGGGCTTCGTGATGAGCCAGCTCTACTGGCGCGACCATCTCAAGGATCTGACGGAGCGTTGGACGGCGTGGAAGCTCGCCTGAGGCTGGACCGCAAGGCCTGGCTTCTGCTGCCGGCCGCTCTGACGATCGGCGTCGCCTTCCTGCTGCCGGTGGGATGGCTGCTGTCTCGCGCCTTCACCGATCCGCAGCCGGGTTTCCAGAACTTCGAGCTGCTGTGGCAACGGCCGGTGTACATGCGCGTGATGGGCAACACGCTGTGGATCGCGGCGATCGTGACGCCGGTCACCGTGCTGCTGGCCTTTCCGGTCGCCCACCTGATGGCGCACGGCTCGCCGCAGATGCGGCGCTGGCTGATCTTCCTCGTGCTGGTGCCTTTCTGGACCAGCCTGCTGGTGCGCGCCTTCGCGACAGCGATCCTGCTGCAACGCCATGGCGTCATCAATTCGTTCCTGCTGGGCTTCGGTATTGTCGAGGAGCCGCTGCCGCTGCTCTACAACATCACCGGCCTGCTGGCGGGCTGCGTGCAGGTCCTCCTGCCGTTCGTGATCTTCCCGCTCTATTCGTCGATGGCGCGCATCGATCCGGCTTACATGCGCGCCGCCTCGACCTTGGGAGCGTCGCCGGTGCGGTCGTTTTTCAGGGTCTACCTGCCGCTCACCTTGCCGGGCCTGGTGACCGGCGCCACGCTCGTGTTCGTGAGCACGCTCGGCTACTACATCATTCCGGCGATGCTGGGCGGCGCGCGCCAGCAGATGATCGCGCAGCTGATCCAGGACCAGATCGCGACCTTCGGCAACTGGGGCGTCGCGGGGGCGCTGTCGATCGTGCTGCTCGGCGCCACGGCCGTGCTGCTCCTGCTGCTGCAGCTCACGGTCGGGCTGAAGGAGATCGCGCGATGACCCGCCTCGTCATGAATCAGGACGGCATGGCACCGTGGCGGATCGTGCGCGGCACGCTCTGTCTGCTTGTCGCGGTGTTCCTGCTCGCGCCGCTTTTCGTCGTGGTGATCATCTCCTTCAGTTCCGCGCCCTTCCTGCAATTCCCGCCGCCCGGCCTGTCGCTGCGCTGGTATGTCCAGCTCTTCTCGACGCCGGCCTGGATCAATGCGCTGGTGGTGAGCGTGGAGATGATGGTGCCGGCCGCGCTACTGGCGACGATCATGGGCACCGCTGCCGCCTATGCGCTGGTGCGAGGCCGGATACCCGGCGCGCGGCTCGTCATGGCCTGCCTTATGCTGCCGATCATCGTGCCGGGCATGATCACGGCGGCGGCATTGTTCGGCATCTACCGCGGTCTTGGCCTCAACGGCACGCTGACCGGCCTCGTGATCGGCCATACCGTGCTCAACCTGCCGTACGTGCTCGCGACCGTATCGTCGGCGCTGCGCGTGCAGGACTCGCGGCTCGAGCAGGCCGCCTCGACCTTGGGCGCGCCGCCCTGGGCGACCTTCCGCCGCATCACGCTGCCGCTCATCCTGCCGGCCGTGCTGTCATCGCTGCTGGTCGCGATGATCCTGTCGTTCGACGAGCTGATCGTCTCGCTCTTCGTGAGCTCGGCCCGCGTGCGGCCGGTGGCGGTGCAGATGTGGTCGAACGTGATGGGCGATTTCGATCCCACGATCGCGGCGATCGCCAGCGTGTGCTTCCTGTTCGCGCTGCTGGTGCTGGTTGCCGATCTCGCGCTGCGCCGCGGGCCCCGGCTGACATGATAGAAAACGTTCTCGAACTTGCCGGCGTGGCCAAGCGCTACGACGCGGTCGTGGCCGTCGACGCTCTCGACCTTCGCCTGCAGACCGGCGAATTCCTGACCCTCCTCGGCCCCTCGGGCTCGGGCAAGACCACGACGCTGATGATGGTGGCGGGACTCCAGCAGCCCGACGCCGGCACCATCCTGCTGAACGGGGCGCCAGTGACGCGCCTGCCGCCCTACCGGCGCGACATCGGCATGGTGTTCCAGAGCTACGCTTTGTTCCCCCACATGACCGTGCGCCGCAACGTGGCGTTCCCGCTCGAGATGCGCGGACTGCCCAAGGCAGAAATCGCGCGCCTGGTCGACGAGGCGCTGGCGCTGGTCAAACTGCCCGACCATGGCGACCGGCTGCCGAAGCAGCTCTCGGGCGGCCAGCAGCAGCGCGTGGCGCTGGCGCGCGCGATGGTCTACCGGCCGGCGCTGCTGCTGATGGACGAGCCGCTGGGCGCGCTCGACAAGAAGCTGCGCGAGCAGCTTCAGCTCGAGATCAAGCGCGTGCACCGGGAGCGCGGCATCTCCGTTCTCTACGTCACGCACGACCAGGAGGAGGCGCTCACCATGAGCGACCGGATCGCGGTGTTCAACCAGGGGCGCATCGAGCAGATCGGTGCGCCCGAGGATCTCTACGACCGGCCCGCGACCCGCTTCGTCGCGAGCTTCATCGGCGATACGAATCTGCTGCCGGGGCGCTCTCTCGGCACGTCGGCGGGCCTGTGCGACGTCGAAACGGCGGGTGGACGCCTGCGCGCCGCCGTGCGCGCGCCGATCGCGCCGGGCGTCGGTGTCGTGGTCGCGGTGCGGCCCGAGAGGCTGGTCGTGCGGCCGGAGGGAGAAGGGCTGAGCGGGACGATCGTCGACGTGATCTTCCTCGGCACCGCGCGGAAATATGTGGTGCGGCTGGCCGACGGGACA
Organism: Enhydrobacter aerosaccus; assembly: GCA_903915535.1. Classification (GTDB taxonomy): domain Bacteria; phylum Pseudomonadota; class Alphaproteobacteria; order Reyranellales; family Reyranellaceae; genus Reyranella; species Reyranella aerosaccus_C. Next base: position 29,030 of record CAIWTJ010000096.1, on the reverse strand, counting down.
GAATGCATCGCCCTGCGCCAGGTCAGCGACCCTCCTCTGGATCTTGGGAACGCCTCTGTGCGCGTGTCCTGGGACATCGCGCACGCCACGGCCTTCGAGGCATAGGCGGTCGTCGCCGATACCTCCTGCCGGAATTGAACCGGCAGCGCTTCGTAAGAGTTGAAATGGATCGTTCGATCGTGCCCTATGGACCGACACATAAGCGGGAGGACCGGCCGTGCGAAAGAACAAGATCAAGGAAATTTGGGCCGCCAAGAAGTGCGCGACCATGGGTTGGCTGTCGGTGGGCCACAGCTTCACCGCCGAGGTGATGGCGCGCCAGGGCGGCTTCGACGCCCTCACGGTCGACCTCCAGCACGGCACCAACGAAATGAACAACGTCCTGCCGATGCTGCAGGCGATCTCGCAGACCGACGTGGTGCCGTTCGTGCGCGTCAACTGGAACAACCCCAACGACATCATGCGCGCCCTCGATCTGGGCGCCTACGGCGTCATCGTGCCGCTGATCAACAACGCCAAGGAAGCCGCGGCCGCGGTGGCTGCCTGCCGTTTCCCGCCGGTCGGCTTCCGGTCGAACGGTCCGATCCGCGCCGCGCAGTACGGCGGCTCCGACTACGTGGCGAACGCCAATGACGAGATCATCGTGATGGCCATGATCGAGACCAAGGAAGGCATCGCCAACCTCGACGCGATCTGCGCCACGCCCGGCCTCGACGCCGTCTATATCGGCCCGGCGGATCTTTCCTTCGCGCTCGGCATGCCGCCGCGCGCGGACAATCCGGACCCGCTGCATATGGCGACCTGCGACAAGATCCTGGCGGCGGCGCACAAGGCCGGCATCAAGTGCGTGATGCACTGCGCCAGCGGCGCCTTCGCGGCGGGCGCGGTGAAGCGCGGCTTCGACATGGTGATGGTCACCTCCGACATCTCCTGCATGATCGCCGGCGTGAAGAAGGAGATGGCGGATCTCAAGGCCAAGTAGCCTGGAGGACGAAACGTTGGATGGTACCCGCTGCCGGACTTGAACCGGCACGGCCTTGCGGCCTCAGGATTTTAAGTCCTGTATGTCTACCAATTCCATCAAGCGGGCACGGAGAGCAGTTGCAGCGTCAGTGGGCGAAGGACGCGATCATCCCGCCTTCGACCCACACGCGTAAGAGGCCGGCGGCGCGCGCCATGGCCTGATCCTCGCCGACCATCGGCACGATCGCTTCGCACAGCTCGGGAAAGGGGCGCCCCTCGATCAGCGCGTCGAGCAGGACGGCCTCGTCGGCTTCGAGCGAGCGGAAGTTGGTCATGCGCTCGGGCCGCCAGATCGCCCAGTCCGTCGGCCGCGCCGACGGTTCGACCTCGAGATTGCCGGGTTCCTCTTCGTCGCGGCGCTGCCAGGCCTGCGGCACGTCGAACGTGAGCGTCAGGCGATGAAGCGAGGGCAGCACGGCAAAGGACAGCGTTTCCCAGGCCTCGGGCTGCAGGGTCATCAGCGCCTCGGCGCCGATGGGCTGGGCATTGGGGGCGTCGAACGCATCGCCCATCGCCCATTCGAAGCGCGCCATGTCGATCACCGCCTGAGAGCCGTTGAACGGCGGTGTCGCCGCCAGGAAATCGGCGAGGCCGCGTCCGAACCAGCGGACCGACGGATGGTGCGAGGGATGGGCCGCGATATACGCGCGCGCCATGTAGTCGAAGTCGGCGGGGCCGGCCATCCCCATCAGCCCGGGATAGTCGATTGTCAGCACTTCGATCAGGCGCAGCGTGTAGGCGTCGCGATAGACGCCGAGCAGGGTGACGCGGTCGATCTTCTTCGTGTCGCGCACCGCCGCCGCAAAGCCGTCGCTCTTCTCCAGCAGATAGTCCTGGAAGGCGCGCTGCAGATCGGCCAGCGATCCCGCATTCGAGACGATGCTCATGCCACTGCTTTCGGCGCCGTCTCGCGCCGCACTTGCTCCGCAATGCGCCGGGCCTCGTCGAGTTCCTCCAGCAGCTCCGCGTAGGGCGGAATGTTGGCGTCGCGTTCGATCATGGTCGGCACATTCGGGAACAGCCGGACGGCCTCGGCATAAAGCTCCCACACGTCGGGCACGATCGGATGATCGTGCGTGTCGACGATGTGCGTGCCGCGGTGCTCGTGGCCGGCGAGGTGGAACTGGCGCACGCGATCCTTCGGCATGGCGCGCAGGAAGGTCCTGGCGTCGAATTCGTGATTGAAGGCGCTGACATAGACGTTGTTCACATCGAGCAGGATCTCGCAGTCCGAACGCTTGGCGAGCTCGGCGATGAACTCCCACTCGTTGAGCTCGGAGGCGGCATAGGTGACGTAGCTCGAGACGTTCTCGAGGACGAGGCGGCGGCCGAGATGGTCCTGTACGCGCATCACGCGGTCGGCCACGTGGTTCAGCGCCTCCTCGGTATAGGGCAGCGGCAGGAGGTCGTGCATGTTCATGCCGCGCAGGCCGGTGAAGCAGAGATGGTCGGAAATCCACATCGGCTGCACACGATCTGCAAGCGTCTTCAGCTCGTCGAGATAGGTGGTGTCGAGGGGATCGATCGAGCCGATCGACAGCGACACGCCATGCAGCGCCATCGGATAGTCGCGGCGGATCTGGTCGAGCCAGTGCAACGGGCTGCCGCCTGGGACCATGTAGTTCTCGGAGAGCGCCTCGAACCAGCTTACTCGGCCGGGATTGGCGGCAATCTCTTCAAAATGCTCGGGCCGAAGGCCCAGGCCAAAATCGACTTTTTCAGTGACCATTCCCCACCTTACCCCAGAAATAGGTCCAAAAGATCGGGGCGCCACCGGTTTCCCGGGGCGCCCCTTTCTCTAAAGCAATTGGGCAACAGCGCTGCCGCTGTTACGCAATCTTTAGCAGGTTAGTCGGGTATCAGCCGCCACCCACGACGCCACCCTGCGCGAGGCAGGCGAGACCGGCGGTGTTCTGGACCCAGCCCTGGCCCTTGCAGGCGTTCTGGCCCTTGCAGGCGTTGGCGGCCGACTTGCAGGCGCTCTGGCCCTTGCAGGCGTTGATGCCCTTGCAGTCGGTCTTGTTCTGACCGAACGACGGGCTGTTGCCGGTCTGCGCGCTGGCGACCGAAGCGGCGAGCGTGCCGGCGGCGAAGATGGTGGCGGCTGCCACGACGAAAGACTTCCTCATAACTTAGCTCCCTTGTCCCTTATACCTTGCAGGACAGCCCTGCATATTTGCTACGATAGTCCAACCTTGGTGGATGGGAAGAGCTAGATTTCAAATTATCTTGAGGTGTCGTGATCTTGACGTGAATAGCCGAATGGATAACCCGCCGGACCCAGGCGCAAAAAAAAGGGCGCCGCCGGCTTGAGCCGGGGCGCCCTTCTGATCGGTTTGCGGTGCTTAGAAAGCCGCGTTGGAGCCGCCGGCAGCCTGGCAGTCGAGACGGCTCTTCGAGGCCACCCAGCCCTGACCCTTGCAAGCGTTCTGGCCCTTGCAGGCGTTCGAAGCGGACTTGCAGGCGCTCTGGCCCTTGCAGGCATTGATACCCTTGCAGGCCAGCGAGTCGTTGCCGAAACCCGGGCTATTCGGCGTCTGGGCGCTCGCGATCGAGGCGACCATGGTGCCGGCGGCGAACACGGTCGCGGCGGCCATAACGAAAGACTTCTTCATCTGAAACTCCCAAGCGAAGTGAACACACGTCTGTTGTTGAAGAGGTGACGTGCTGGACGAACTCTATCCGTCGCCCAACCGTATGGCTCCATCACAGGCGCGTGTCGCGACCCATTCATGGATCACGAGTGTTTGAGTAGTGAGGTCATATGCGAATGGCTCGATTGCGTTATCTACTTGGCATTGTTCGCGTATCGATATGCGTATTTTCGAGTCGCGCCGGCAGCCACGCGTTATTTTCACGCGCGCGTGAGTAGATGCGAAACTTGGTCATGGCTGTTTTGCGCGATTGCTCGCGCGGAAGGATGAGCTCGGCGCGAAGTCTACAGCACCTTGCCGCCCTTGGTGGTGCACTCGGCCTCGGAGCTGGTCTCGCTCCAGCCCATGCCCTTGCACGAATTCTGACCCTTGCAGGAATTCTGGGCCGTCTTGCACGCGCTGGTGCCCTTGCAGGAGTTGCCGCCGCCGCACTTCACCTTGTTGGTCCCCGCCGACGCGACCGATGCCGCGCTGCCGACGGCGAACAGGATCGCGGCCGAAGCGACGAGCAGACGATGCTTGGTCATGTCGAACTCCGTGGGAAGCGGTACTCGAAGGCCGGGTACTAACAGCCCAAGCATGGACCTTTGCGTGCGCCGCGAGAAGGCGCGCGCGATCAATGCTGCGTGAAGCGCAGCGGCGAGAGCGCGTTTTCGGTGACCCCAAGTTCGACGATGTCGCCGGGCAGCTTGCCGTCGAGGGCCAGGCTCGCCGCCAGCCGACCGGCAGCCGCGCCGGTCTGGATGCCGTAGCCGCCTTGCCCCGCGAGCCAGAAGAATCCCGGCAGCGTGTCGAAGCCCACGACCAGGTTCTTGTCGGCCACGAAGCTGCGCAGGCCGGCCCACTTGTTCTTGAGGCGGCGTATTTGCAGCGTCGTCGCCGTCTCGATGCGGTCGACGGCGATGGCGATATCCATTTCGTCCGGCTGCGCGTCGCAGGGCGGCGAGGGTGTCTCGTCCGCAGGTGAAGCGAGAAACTGGCCGACTTCCGGCTTGAAGTACCAGGTCTCGTCGAAATCGATGACCATCGGCATCTTCTCGAGCTCTGCGCCGGCGGGAGCATCGAAGGTGAAGGCCGTGCGACGCTTCGGGACCAGGCCAACCGGCTTGGCGCCCGCGATCCCCGCCACGACGTCGGCCCAGGCGCCCGAGGCGTTGACGATGTTGGTCGCCGCGATCGTCTCGCCATTGGCAAGACGGATCACCCAGCGGCCGTCCTTGCGGTCGAGCGCCGCGACCTCGGCATTGACCTGCAGCACGCCGCCATGGGCGCGCGCACCGCGCAGGAAGCCGGCATGGATGGCTGCCACGTCCATGTCGTCGGCCTCGGGCTCGAAGACCGCGCCGCCGCCGGCGGTCTCCGGCTTGAGCAGCGGCTGATGCTTCAGGACCTCCGCCGGCTCCAGCCAACGTACGCTCGGGACCAGCGAAGCGTATTCGGCCGCCGCTTTCTGCACGGCGGTCTGTTGCTCGGCCCTGCCCACGACAAGCGCGCCGCGCGGCGTCAGCACGGGATGATCGGCGAAGCCCTGCGGCGGATTGCGATAGAAACGTCCGGTCGCCACGGTGACGGCGCGGATGAGGGCGCTGCCGTAGGTCTCCGAATGCAGTGCCGCCGACCGGCCCGTCGTATGATACGCGGGCACATGCTCGCGTTCGAGAATGATCACCCTGGCTCGTGGGGCGAGGTGGTAGGCAGCCGAGACGCCGGCGATACCGGCGCCGACGATGGCGAAATCGAATTCTTGCATGGGCCTCACATTGCGTCGTCGTCGCGCGGCCTGCAATAGTGGGGCCACCATGAACATCGCCCATCTGCTGCTCGGCTCGGCGCAGGAATTCCGCGACTACACCGCGCTGGCGCGCGGCAACGAGCCCTATCTCGGCTTTCGCGACCTCTGGCGAAAAGTATCGGTGATGAGCATGCACCTGCGTGGCCGCTTCGGCCTCGCGGCGGGCGACCGCGTGGCCTTCGCCATGACCAACTGCGTCGAGTCGATCGAGGTCATGTACGCGATCTGGCATGCCGGCCTCTGCGCCGTGCCGATGAACGCCAAGCTGCACGCCAAGGAGTTCGCGTTCATCCTCGGGAATTCCGGCGCGAAGCTCTGCTTCGTGACGCCCGATCTTGCCGCCACGATCGCCGAAGCTGCGCGCGACGCGCCGGCCGTGAAGGAGATCGTCGACATCACGACGCGTCCCTATACCTTCATGGCCGTCGGCGATCCGGTCCCGATGGCCGACGCCGAGCCCACCGATCCGGCCTGGCTGTTCTATACCTCGGGCACGACGGGCCGGCCGAAGGGCGCCATCCTCACCCATCGCAATCTGCTGGCGATGACGCTCAACTATTTTGCCGACGTCGACCGGCCGCCGGCCGGAAGCTCGATGGTGCATGCCGCGCCCATCAGCCACGGCTCGGGCCTGTGGAATTTCCCGATGATGGCGCGCGGCGTCGTGCAGGTCTTTCCCGAGAGCGGGCATTACGACGTGGCCGAAACGGTGGGGCTGATGAACCGCTGGCCCGACTGCAGCATCTTCCTCGCGCCCACGATGGTGAAGCGGCTGATCGAACATCCGGCCGTGCGCGAGCTCAGGCCCGGCGCCCTGCGACTCATCACCTACGGCGGCGCGCCGATGTACGTGAGCGACCTCAAGCGCGCGATGGAAACCCTGGGCAACGTGCTCTGCCAGCTCTACGGCCAGGGCGAGAGCCCGATGACAATCACCCATCTCAGCCTGGACATGCACGCCCATACCGATCATCCGCGCTACGAGGAACACCTCGCGTCGGCCGGTGTGGCTGACACCTGCGTCGAGGTCCGCGTCGTCGACGAGGATGGCAAGCAGGTCCCGATCGGCGACGTGGGCGAGATCATCGTGAAAGGCGACACGGTGATGGCTGGCTACTGGAACAATCCCGAGGCGACGGCCAAGTCCTTGCGCGCGGGGTGGCTGTGGACCGGCGATGTCGGCGCCTTCGATGGCGACGGCTTCCTCACGCTCAAGGATCGCTCCAAGGACATGATCATCTCGGGCGGCACCAACATCTATCCGCGCGAGATCGAGGACGTGCTGAACCTCCATCCTGCCGTCGCCGAATGCTCGGTCGTCGGCCGGCCGCACCCGGAATGGGGCGAGGAGGTGGTGGCCTTCGTCGTCGCGCGTCCCGGCGCCACGCTGGCACCGGCGGAGCTCGACCGGCTCTGCCTCGACAATATCGCGCGCTTCAAGCGGCCCAAGGACTACAAGTTCGTGGACGCGCTGCCGAAGAACAACTACGGCAAGATCCTCAAGACCGAACTCAGAACACTGCTTTAGGGGAATCGAATGAGCGGCATGATCGACTTCAAGCGTCCCGACGGCTCGACCTGCAAGGGTTACTTCGCCGAGGCCGGCGGCGGAAAGCCCGGCATCGTCGTCATCCAGGAGTGGTGGGGGCTGAACGACCAGATCAAGGCCGTGGCCGACCGCTTCGCCGCGGCGGGCTACAACGCTCTCGCACCCGATCTCTACAAGGGCCGCGTGACGCAGAAGCCGGACGAGGCCAATCACATGATGAGCGGGCTCGATTTCGTGGGCGCCTCCGACCAGGACATCGCGGGCGCCGTGAAGCACCTCGCGGGCATGAGCCGCAAGGTCGGCGTCATGGGCTTCTGTCTGGGCGGCGCGCTCACCATCGCGGCCTGCGCGCGAATCACCGGCATCGCCTGCGGCGTGCCGTTCTACGGCGTGCCGCCGGTGGCGCTGGCCGACCCGGCCAGGATCAAGGTGCCGATGCAGGGTCATTTCGCCAACACCGACGATTGGTGCACGCCGAAGATTGTCGATGAATTCGAGAAGGCGATGACCGTGGCGGGCAACAAGCCCGAGGTCCATCGCTACGACGCCGCGCACGCCTTCGCCAACGAGAAGAGCGCCGCCTACGATGCGGTCGCGGCCAAGAAGGCGTGGGAGCGGATGATGGCGTTCCTGGGCGCGCACCTCTGAGCCTGCGTCCGGCCTTCGGCCTGACGATCGTCGGGCTGGGCGCGTCGCTCGCCCCGCTCGACATCGCCGTCAACGTGGCCCTGCCGGCGATCACCGCGCACTTCGGGCTGAAACTCGGCGACGTGCAGTGGGTCGTCGTCTGCTACGTGCTGGTCTACGGCTCGCTGATGCTGGTGTGCGGTAAGCTGGGCGACCTGTTCGGCCACCGCCTGATCTTCCGCATCGGTCTCGCCGTCTCGGCCGTGGGCTGTGCCGCTTGCGCCGCAGCGCCCGACTGGCCGCTGTTCCTGTGGGCGCGGGCGGCCCAGGGCATCGGCACCGCGCTCGCGCTGTCCTGCACCCCGGCACTCGCCACCTCGGTCTATCCGGCGGATCAGCGCCTGCGCGCGCTGGCAGGCTTTGCCATGACCATGTCGCTCGCCGCCGCGATCGGGCCGTTGCTGGGCGGCCTCGTGGTCGAGGTCTGGGGATGGCCCGCGGTCTACTGGATGCGCGTGCCGATCGCCGTCGTCACGCTCGCGCTGTCAGGCCTGTTGCCGTCGCCACGCCCGGAGCAGCGGCCGTTCGATGCGCCCGGTGCGCTGCTGCTGGCGGCCTGCATGAGTGCTTTGCTGTTGGCGCTGGTGCTGTCGCAGCGCGCTGCCGTACCGGGCTGGATGGACGCCGTTCTGCTCGCGGCGGCGCTTGCGGCGCTCTACGCGTACGTCCGGCACTCGCGCACAGTCGCCGAGCCGATCATCCGGCCGGCGCTGTTCGCCGATGCAGCCTTCGCCGTGCCGAACGCGATGAATGCGCTGGCCAACCTCGCGGGCTTTGCGATCCTGCTGCTGACGCCGTACTACCTCGTGAACGTGCTCAAGCTCTCGGCGCTCGCCAGCGGACTTGTGCTGGCCCTCGCCTTCAGTGGCGGGCTGGCCGGCGCACCGGTTGCCGCCCTGCTGGTGCCGCGCATCGGCCGTCGCGCCACGGCTTTCACGGGCGTCGCGTTGGTCGGGCTTGGCCTCCTGCCGCTCGGCTTCACGACGGCCGCCACCGCCGTGCCGGTCGTGGCGCTGCTGCTGATCGTCGAGGGCTTCGGCCAGGGCCTGTTGACCGTGGCCTATACGGATCTCGTGACGGACACGCTCGCCGCGCGCGACCGCGGCGTCGCCGGCAGCCTCGCGCTGCTGACCCGCACCATCGGCATCGTGAGCGGCGCGTCGACACTGACCGCGCTTCACGCGCACGCGGCGTCCGCAGACTTCATGACGGGATACCGATTTGCCTTCACAGCAGCCGGCGGTGGATTGCTCGCGGCGCTGGCGCTGTCCTGTCTCTGGCCACGCGCCTGGTTCGCCAATCGCACCTAGTCAGTTCAGGGTGACGTGGCCGCGCTTGATGATGTCGGCGAAGTACCTGCTCTCGGTATCGATCTCGGCGCGCATCGCCGCCGGGTCGAGATAGGTCGGCTTGAGGCCGCCCGCGTCGAGCTTCTCCACCACCTCGGATGACTTCAGCGCCTCGTCGATCGCCTGCGTCATGCGCGCGACGATCGGCGCCGGCGTTCCGGCGGGCGCCAGCAGACCGAACCAGCTGTCGCCGCCCTGTTTGCCATAGCCCGCTTCCTTGAGCGTCGGGATCTCGGGCCTGTGCGGCCAACGCGTGTCGGCCAGCATGGCGAGGCCGCGCAACCGGCCTGCCTGGATATGCGGCAGCACCGTCGAATCGAACTGTACCTGCACCTGTCCGCTCAGCAGGTCGTTGGTCGCCTGTGCGCTGCCCTTGTAGGGAACGTGGACCATCTTGATGCCGGCCTCGAGGTTGAGCATCTCGCCGTAGAGCTGCGTGATGGTGCCGAGTCCGGCCGAGCCCCAGTTCACCTTGCCGGGATTGGCTTTCACATAGTCGACGAACTCGGCCACCGTCTTCGCCGGCACCGAGGGATGCACGGCCATGGCGCCCCACGAGGTCGCGATCCGCGCGACAGTGAGGAAGTCCTTGTCCGGATCGAACGGGATCGGCTGCAGGTGCCGGGTGATCGCCATCATCGCGATGGTGTGACCGAGGAAAGTGTAACCGTCCGCCGGCTGGGTCTTGGCATACTCCGCGCCGATCATGCCCGAGGCGCCGCCGCGATTGTCGAACAGGATCGGCTGGCCGAGCAGGCGTCCGACCTTCTCCAGGACGATGCGGATCGAAACGTCGGTCGGGCCGCCGGGCGGGTAGGGGATCACGACCTTGACCTGGCGCGCGGGCCACGCGTCGGCCAGGGCCGGCAGCGCCGCGCCGGCGCCGAGCGACGCCACGAACGTCCGTCTCAACATTGTTTCCTCCGTTTGCTTATTGTTTTCTTGTCAGCGTTTGTAGAAGCGCCCCCTCAACGCTTCGCATTCCTGCTGGAGCACGCCCGACGTGATCTGGATGTCGGCGGCCACGAATTTGGCGAAGCTCTCGATCGAATACTGCCCCATATCGGTGCGGCCGACCGACTTGAAGCGGCCGCCCACGACCCAGTTGCCGATCTTGGCCTGCAGCATGGCGCCGGCGCACATCGGGCAGGGCTCCATCGTCGTGTAGAGCGTCGTGCCCGACAGGTCGTCGGTGCCGAGGCTTTTGCAGGCGTCTGCGATGGCGTCCGTCTCGGCATGGATCAGCGGGCTTTTGGCCGTGCGGATCTGGTTGCGGCCGCGGCCCACGATCTCGCCGTTCCGCACGATGACGGAGCCCACGCCCATGTTGCCCTGCTTGTCGGCCTCGGCGCCGATCTCGAGGCAGATGCGCATGAAATGTTCGTGCTTGTCCGCGGTCATGCATTACTCTCCGTTCCAATGAGCACCATTGTTTACGCCGCGCGCCGCATCGTCACCATGAATCCGGGCCAGCCCTTCGCCACGCATGTGGCCGTGAGGGAAGGCCGCATCCTCGGCGCAGGCTCGCTCGAGAGCCTGAAAGGCTGGGGCAAGTTCGACCTCGACGAGCGCTTCAAGGACAAGGTGATCCTGCCGGGCTTCGTCGAGGGCCACAGCCACGCCTACGAAGGCGGCGTCTGGAAATTCCCCTATGTCGGCTACTTCGACCGCACCAGCCCGGACGGCAAGCGCTCGGCCGGTCTCAAGTCCCTCGACGAGGTGGTGGCGGCGCTGCAGGCCTACGAGAAGACCTTGCCGCGCGACGGCTCGACGCTGCTCGCCTGGGGCTTCGATCCGATCTATTTCACCGGCCGCCGCATGAACGTCGCCGACCTGGACAAGGTCTCGACCGAGCGCCCGGTGCTCGTCCTCCACTCCAACTTCCACGTCCTCAACGCCAATACGCCGGTCATGGCCAAGGCCAGGATCACGCGCGAGACCAACGTCCACGGTATCGTGAAGGACGCGCGCGGCGAGCCGACCGGCGAGCTCGCGGAGTTCAGCGCCAAGTATCTCGCCTATCGCGCCGCCGGCATCGAACTTGCCGACCTTCTGAGCGACGAGGCGGCGACCTGGGGCTTCGCCAAGGTGGCCCAGCTCGCGGGAGTCACCACCGCGACCGACCTGCACAATCCGCTGCCGGGCGGCACCGTCGACGGCTATGTGAAGGCCAGTTCCTCCGATGCGTTCCCGATCCGGCTGCTGCCGGCCTTCGCCGGCGCGTCGGTGCCGACATCCGAGGCGATCCCGCGGCTCAGGGAGCTGATGAAGAAGAACAACGAGCGGCTCCGCTTCCAGCTCGTGAAGCTCGTCACCGACGGCTCGATCCAGGGCCTGTCGGCGCGCATGCGCTGGCCGGGCTACTACGACGGCACGCCCAACGGCGTGTGGAACACCGGGCCCGACGAGCTCGACAAGATGGTGCTCGACTACCATCGCGAGGGCTTCCAGGTGCACATCCACACCAACGGCGACGAGGCGTCGGAAGTCGCGATCGAGGCGGTCGAGAAGGCGCTGGTCGCCGCGCCGCGCTGGGATCATCGCCACACCTTGCAGCACGCCCAGATGGCCGACGCCGGCCAGTTCCGACGCATGAAGGCGCTGGGCATGTGCGCCAACCTGTTCGCCAACCACCTCTTCTATTGGGGCGACATCCACTACGCCAAGACGCTGGGACCCGAACGCGCCGAGCGCATGGACGCCTGCGGCACCGCGTTGGCCACCGGCGTGCCCTTCGCCATTCATTGCGACGCACCGGTGACGCCGATCGGCCCGCTGTTCACCGCCTGGTGCGCGGTCAACCGCCTGACCGCCTCGGGCCGCACCCTGGGCGAGGCGGAGAAGATCTCCGTTGCCGACGCGCTGCGCGCCATCACGCTGGGCGCGGCCTACACGCTGAAGCTCGACGAGGAGCTGGGCAGCATCGACGTCGGCAAGCGCGCCGACTTCGCCATCCTCGACGACGATCCGCTGGCCGTGCCATCGGTGAAGCTCAAGGACGTCGGTGTCTGGGGCACGATGCTGGGCGGCAGGATCTTCGAGGCGCCCAAGGCATGAGCGCGCAGATTCCGTTCACCGTCATCGGCGGCTTCCTCGGCGCGGGCAAGACGACCCTGCTCAATCGCCTGCTGGCCGGCGTGGAGGGGCGGCGCTTCGCCGTACTGGTGAACGACTTCGGCGCACTCGACATCGACGGCAAGCTGATCGCGCGTCACGGCGGCGACACGATCGCGCTCGCCAACGGCTGCGTCTGCTGCACCATCGGCGATTCGCTGGTCGAGACCGTGCTGAAGCTGCTCGAGCGCCCCGAGACGATCGATCACATCGTGGTCGAGGCCTCGGGCGTGGCCGATCCCGGCCGCATCGCCGACCTCGGCGTTCTCGACGAGCGGCTGTCGCGCGACGGTGTCGTGGTGGTGGCCGATGCGGACCAGGTGCGCGCGCGCGCGGCCGACAAGCGTGTCGGCGACACCGTGTTGCGGCAACTGCAGGCCGCCGATCTGATTGTCCTGAACAAGGTGGATCTGGCTGACGACCTTGCCGTGATGCGCTGCTGGCTGTCGACGCACTCGCAGGCGCCAGTTCTCGAGGCGCAACACTGCGCGGTTCCGCTCGATCTCCTGTTCGGGCTCGACCGCCGCGGGGCTTCGGGAAAGCCGACGCCCGCCAACAGTTTCCGCAGCTGGTCGTACAGCTGGCCGGAGCCGGTCGATCGCGCGGCCCTGCTCGAGGTGCTGCACGACGCGACCGTGCTGCGCGGCAAGGGCATCGTGCGTTTCCGCGACAGCCCCGACCGCCGCTCGATCGTCCACCAGGTCGGCAAGCGCATCGACATCACCGACGGCGGACCGTGGAGCGATACCGAGGAGTCGCAGCTGGTGCTGCTGGGCGTGAGGCCCGTGCTAGGCTCCCTGTAAAGGGAGAGAAGCAATGACGGGCAGGTTGAAGGATCGGGTCGCGATCGTGGTGGGTGCCGGGTCGAGCGGCCCGGGCTGGGGCAACGGCAAATGCACCGCCGTCACGTTTGCACGTGAAGGCGCCAAGGTGTTCTGCGTCGACCGCAAGCGCGCCGCGGCCGAAGAAACGGTCGGGCTGATCGCGAAGGAGGGCGGCGAAGCCGCCGCCTTCGAGTGCGACGCGTCCAACACCGTGCAGGTCAAGGCGATGGTCGACGCCTGCATGGCCAAGTGGGGCCGCATCGACATCCTCGACAACAACGTCGGCATCGGCTCGACCGGCGGGCCGGTCGAACTCTCCGAGGACGAGTGGCACCTCGTGTTCGACGTCAACGTGAAGAGCTTCTTCCTCACCGCCAAGCACGTGCTGCCGATCATGGAGAAGCAGGGCAAGGGCGCGATCGTGAACGTGAGCTCGATCGCCTCGATCCGCTCGCCCAAGGGCGTGACCTACCTCGCCTACAACGCGAGCAAGGGCGCGGTGAACTCGCTCACCATGGCGATCGCCTCGCAGTACGCGGAGAAGGGCATCCGCTGCAACGCCATCCTGCCCGGCCTCATGCACACGCCGATGATCGATTTCCTCGCCGAGCAGTACGCCAAGGGCGAGACCGACCATAACCAGGCCTACGACAAGATGATCGCCATCCGTCACAAGGCCTCGCCCACCGGCAAGATGGGCACCGGCTGGGACACCGCGAACGCCGCGCTGTTCCTGGCGTCGGACGAGGCGTCGTACGTGAACGGCCACCTGCTGGTGGTCGACGGCGGCATCACGACGAGGGCTTAGCCTTCATCGGAGCGCACCGCTCCAGTGGCGCTCAGAGTCATGTTCTTTTGGACTGCGAGCCTCCGGCTCGCTCATGAGGCGAGCCGGAGGCTCGCGGTCCGGAAGATCATGAGCGCCACTGGAGTGGCGCGCTTCGCCCAGCCAGTTACGAAAAGTAACGCTTTTAAAAAGCAGAATCTAACCGTTACTAAAAGTAACCACTAGACTAATGAGAATACAGCGGGCCTCTTCCACCATGCTCGATCCGGCCCACGGTCCGGCGTCTCCCATGATCCCCGCGCTTCTAGCCTTGGCCACGGGCTCCGGGTCCCCGTGACTTGATATTGCGATATTCGCAATCAAATGTCAAGGATTGAACTGTTCCTTGAGGATGCGTTCCTCGAGGTCGTGCTCGGGATCGAACAGCAGGGTGAGTTCGATGTCGTTGGCCTCGGTCACGGTCACCTTCTCGACGTTGGCGACGTCGTCGGAATCGGCGGCGGCCGCGACCGGACGCTTGCGCGGATCGAGCACGGTGAATTCGACCGAGACGTGACGCGGCAACAGCGCGCCGCGCCAGCGCCGCGGCCGGAAAGCGCTGATCGGCGTGAGCGCCAGCAGGCCGGTGCCGAGCGGCACGATCGGACCGTGGACCGAGAGATTGTAGGCCGTCGAGCCGGCGGGCGTGGCCACCATGACGCCGTCGCAATAGAGCTCGGGCAGGCGCTCCTTGCCGTCGACGGAGATGGCGATGCGCGCGGTCTGGCGGCTCGAACGGAAGAGCGAGACCTCGTTGATGGCGATCAGTTCCTTCGTCGAACCGCGCGTCGTGCGCGCGATCATGCGCAGCGGGTTCAGCGTCACGCGGCGTGCCTCACGGAGGCGGGCCTGCAGTCCGGTCGCACGATAGGTGTTCAGCAGGAAGCCCACGGTGCCGAGGTTCATGCCGAAGATCGGCGTCGGGCGTTTCATGAGGCGGTGCAGGACTTGCAGCATCAACCCGTCGCCGCCCAGGGCCACGATGACGTCGGCTTCGGCCGGCTGCACGGCGCCATAGCGCTTTTCCAGGGCCTTGCGGGCATCCCGGGCGGCGGGCGTGGCGGCCGCCACGAAGGCAAGACGCGGAGCGAAAGAGGGGCTGGGCATGAAGAAAGCCACTATAGCCGGTCCGGGCCGCCGTGCGGTAAAATCTGTGAAAGAAGACCTACAGGAGGAACGGCATGGAACTGGTGCCCTTGGGACCTGGATTCGGCGTCGAAGTCCGCGGCGTGAGCATCCTCGACGTCGCCATCGATGCCGATGCCTACAAGGCCGTGCGCGCGGCCTTCGAGGAACATTCGCTGCTCCTGTTCCGGGACCAGCCGATCGCCGACGACATCCAGGTGGCCTTCAGCCGCGCCTTCGGGCCGCTCGAACTCACCAAGGCGGCCTCCCTGGGAGAGAACAGCTTCTATTCGCGCCTCACCAATCTCGGCCCCGACGGCCACGTCGTGCCGCCGACCGATCGCCAGGTGCTGATCGCGCAGGCCAATGCGCTGTGGCACACCGACTCCTCTTTCAAGAAGACGCCGGCGCTGGCCTCGGTGCTGACCGCGCGCGTGCTGCCGGGACAAGACGGCGACACCGAGTTCACCTCCACGCGCCTGGCGTGGGAGCGTCTGCCGTCCGACCTCCGGGCCAGGCTCACCGATGCTGTGGCGACGCACTCGTATGCCAACAGCCGCGACCAGATCCATCCCGACCTCGCCAACGCCGCCGAACGCAAGGCGCTGCCGCCGGTGCGCTGGCGCATGAACTGGCTGAACCCGACCAACCAGCGCCGCGCGCTCTATATCGCCAGCCACGCTTATGCGATCGACGGCATGGACGATCGCGACGCGCGCCAGCTGCTGGCGGAGCTGATGGACGAGACGACGAAGCGCGAGTACGTGCACGTCCACAAATGGCGGCAGGGCGACGTCGTGATGTGGGACAACCGCGCGATGCTCCATCGCGGTCGGCCGTGGGACTATGCGAAGGAGCGCTCGATGGTACGCACCACGATCTCCGCGACCATGGCCGACGGCCTCGACCAGGTGAAGCCGACGGTGCATTAGTTCGGGGCACGGCATCGCCCCCACGCACTTTTGTCATCCCGAGCGAAGCGAGGGATCCTTAACTTCGGTCGTCCAAAGATCCCTCGCTTCGCTCGGGATGACACCGACTATCGAATGACGGCGTGTGCGCTCGTCTCCCGCCGACTACTCGGCGGCAGCCAGCCTCTGGTTATGGGCCGCAGCGGTCTTGGCGCGGGCGAGATCCTCGCTGCGGCGCTTGCTG
The DNA here is from genome assembly GCA_903915535.1 of Enhydrobacter aerosaccus. GTDB lineage: Bacteria > Pseudomonadota > Alphaproteobacteria > Reyranellales > Reyranellaceae > Reyranella > Reyranella aerosaccus_C. The sequence continues at coordinate 12,932 of CAIWTJ010000096.1, read as the reverse complement.
ACGGCGGCGTCGCCGCCCGACGTCTCGGAGAACAGCGAGAGCTTGTCCATGTCCTCGTCGACCACCGGCTCGAGCGCGAGGTCGGTGTATTCCAGGCGCTTGGGATCGTTCTTGACCATCTGGCCGATGCGCCAGCCCTGCCAGGCGAGGCGGCCGTAGATCGTGAGCTTCTTCCAGAACTCGGCGGCGAGCTTCACGTGGAAGATGCCCGGCGGCACGATCGGCAAGCCGTGGCGGCGGTCGCGGCGATACTTCAGGCGCACCGCGCCGCCTTCCAGCGGGTGAATGCCCTCGGCCTCGAACACGACCTTGAACATGGTCATGAACTTCGCGACCTCGCCCGGGTTGCGGCCGGGAATGGCGCCGTGGCGGCGCGTCACCGTCTCGATGTGCTCGGGCGTGTAGTAGGCCTTCCAGGCTTCCTTGTAGACCTGGTCGAACTCGGCATCGCTCATCTTCGGATGATGCACGCAGCGATGATGGACGTCGTACTTGTTGAGGTCCGGATCCATCCAGACACCCTGCTTCCAGAGCTTCTGGTGATCCTCGGAGCCGGGCAGCGGCGTCAGGATGAACAGCTCGAGGATGTCGAGCGGCAGCTCCTTCTTGATGATCTCCATGTCGCGCAGGATCGATTCGCGCGTGTCGCCCGGGAAGCCCAGGATGTAGCCCGCCCACGTGGACGCGCCCGACGTGTGCCAGGCCTGGAGCATCTTGCGGTATTCGGTGATCTTGTTCTGGCGCTTCTTGGCCGCCAGCAGATTGTCCGGATTGACGTTCTCGAGACCGATGAACACGCGATAGACGCCGGCCCAGCGCGCCTTGTTGATGAAGTTCGGGATGCGATGGCACTGCGTGTCGACCTGGATGATCAACTGGCACTCGATGCCTTCGTTCTCGCGCAGCTCGATCAGCCGGTCGAAGAAGTCTTCCCAGTGGCGGTTGCGCGCCATGTTGTCGTCGGTGATGAAGAACGACGTGATGCCCTGGCTGAGGTTGTCGCGAACGATGGCTTCGAGATCGTCGGCATTGCGGAAGCGGCTCTTGCGGCCCTGCACGTTGATGATGGTGCAGAACGAGCACTGGAACGGGCAGCCGCGGCCGAGATCGAAGCTCGACATGCCGCCTTCGACGCGCGACACGGCGCTGGGCGGCAGCCACGGCGTGGGCTCGCCCTCGAGGTTCGGCAGATTGTCCATGTAGTTGTAGAGCGGCTTCATGGTGCCGTTGAAGGCGTCGCGCATCACCTCGTCGAAGCGGTTTTCCTCGGCCTCGCCGGCGAACATGGAGATGCCCATGTCCATCGCCGCCTGGATCTCGGGCGGCGTGACCGGCAGCATCGAGAGGCAGCCAGAGATATGGAAGCCGCCCAGCGCCACGGGGAAGCCCGCCTTGATGAAGGGGCGGGCGATGTCCACGGCGCGCGGAAACTGGTTGGTCTGCACGCCGACGAGGCAGATGAGCGCCTTGCCGCCGGTGCGGCGGATCTCCGCCATCAGCTTTTCGGGGCGCACGCGCGTGTTGGTCTCGTCGATCGGGCGCATGACGATCTCGACGTCGGGACCCAGCACTTCACGGCGCTGGCTGTCCGCGCCCAGGCCGTAGAGCGCGGCCAGCGTGTTCGACGGAATATGCGACCGCATCCACGTGATCGGATAGCCGTCGTCGTCGTAGTGCGTCGGCTTGATCAGGATGAGTTGAAACTTGGTCTTTTTGGCTGCCGCGAGCATCGCGGATTCTCTCCAACACAAAATCTGCGGACCGGCCGACCCTGTCGACCGCTTGACGGCATCCAAACCCACCCTGCCCGGAGTGGGCCCGCAACGCAAGTCCGAGTAATCCCCTCAGTCTTTTGGTCGCGGATATGTAATTAGTTTAGCACACTAAATTACGCAAGGGGCGCGGCAGATATCCCTTCTATTCGCAGGATATATGCGAGTCCTTAGCCATCGCGGGAGAGGCCGGGCGCACGAGGCCGCCCGGCCGTTGCCTCAGCGCGTGGTGCTCTGCGGATCGATGATGCGGCCGTTGCGATCGACCCGGTTGCCCTGGCCGTCGTAGCGGAAGCCGAACTCGTCGGTGGAGACGGCCACGCCGGCGGCGGGACGCTCCTGGTCGGCATAGGTCGGCGCTGGCGTGTAGGCCGGCGCGGTCGAGTATGTCGTGTAGGTCGTGCTCGTCCGGCTCGGGCTGTAGACGTCGCCCTGCTCGCGGTAGCGGCGGGCATCGACTTCGCGCGTCACGCAATTGTCGTAGCGCTGGGTGCCGCGTTCGAGGCCATAGTCGTAACAAGCGCCGCGTGCGTCATCGACCAGCCGTCCTTCGGCATAGTTGCGGTCCATGCGGCCGGCCTGGCGGGCCGCCTGCTCGCGCTGCACGCAGCGGTCATAGCCCATGTTGCCCGGCGTGAAGCCGTAGTCGAGACAGTTGCGCTCCGAAGCGGTCGCGGTCCTGGGCTCGGCGTACGGTGCCGCGGCCTGGCGCTGCTGATAGGGGGCGCCGCAAGCGGCCGTGACGAGGCCGAGCGAAATCGCGGCCAGCAGTTTGGCGTTCATCATGAGGATCTCCCGATATTCGAGTTGAGATTGGAATGGGCACTCGCGCAGGCCCGGCGCAGCGCGCTGCAGGGCAAAATCGCGGTGGATGGCGCGGTATGAACGCGAAGACGCGGGGAAGGTTGCGGCTGTCGGGCGGTTCGTTGCACCCGGGATGCCGAGCGCGTACCTTGCCTCGCCCCCATAACGGGGGAGAGGAAACAAACAAGACGTGAGTTTGATCGCGCGGATACCGGCGCTCGCGCCGTTCGGCGTGCGCAGCTTCCGCTTTCAGTGGCCGGCCGACCTCCTCGCATCCTGGGCGTTCGAGATGGAAGGCGTGATCCTGGGCTGGTTCGTGCTGGTCTCGACCCAGTCGGTGCTGGCGCTGGCGATCTTCGGCTCGCTGCAGTTCCTGGGGACGCTGATCTCGCCGTTCTACGGCATGGCGGGCGACCGCTTCGGCAACCGCAACCTTCTTTGCGCCATGCGCGGCACCTACATCGCGACGGCCCTGGTGCTCACGGTTCTGTTCGCCACGCACAACGCCACGCCCGTGGCGGTGTTCGTGCTGGCCACGATCATCGGGCTGGTGCGGCCGTCGGACATCACGCTGCGCAACCTGCTGGTCGGCGAGACCATGCCGACCGAACTGCTGATGCGCGCCATGAGCGTGTCGCGCACCACCGCCGACTCCGCCCGCGTCGTCGGCGCGTTGAGCGGTGCGGCCCTCGTGGCGGCGCTCGGCGCCGGTCTCGCCTATGCCGCGGTGTTCCTGGTCTATCTGGTGAGCTTCGCGCTCACGCTCAATGTCGGCCTCAAGCGCGTGCGCGTGCTGGGCGAGGGCAGGCTGGCGATGTCGCCGTTCGCGGCATTGCGCGAGGGCTTCGTCTACGTCTGGTCGACACCCGACGTGCGCGCGGCGACCCTGCTCGCCTTCCTCATGAACTTCGCGGCCTATCCGGTGGTGGGCCAGCTGCTGGCCTATGTCGCCAAGGACATCTACGGCATGAACCAGACGGGGCTGGGCTGGCTGATCGCGATCTATGCCAGCGGCGCGCTGACGGGCTCGATCGTGCTCTCGACCAACGGCGCCCGCATCCGCGCGGCACGCACCATGATAGCCTTCGCGCTCGCCTGGTTCTCGCTCAACTTCGTCTTCTCCTGGATCACGACTCCCGCGATCGGCCAGCCGCTGCTGTTCGTGATCGGATTCGCGCAGAGCTTCTGCATGGTGCCGATGGCGGTCATCCTCCTGCGCACCGCCGATCCGGCGTTCCGTGGCCGCGTGATGGGCGTGCGGATGCTCGCGGTCTACGGCCTGCCGCTGGGATTGCTGCTGTCCGGCCCGATGGTCGAGCACTTCAGCTTTGCGGTCACCGGCTCGATCTTTAGCCTGGTGGGCGTGGCGGCAACGCTGGCCATCGTTTCACGCTGGCGTGAGCAGCTTTGGTCGAAAAACGCGACGGCCAACCTGCGCTGACGGAACCTTGGGTCATCACGGGCGTTGGAAACCCTTAAGGGGTTTTTGTGCATGAGATTGTTGTTTCTGGCGGCCGCCGCGCTGATGGCGAGTGTCGTTTCCGCGGCGGCGCAGAGAGTGCCGGTCGACGATACGCCCGATCCCGACGAATTGCGCAACATCTTCAGCTTCCAGGTCGAGAACGACGTCTTCAACCGCATCGGCAAGTCCGATCGCGACTACACAAACGGTTTTCGCTTTGGCTGGCTGTCGCCCGCGCTGCCGTCGCTGCCGGAGGGCATCGCGGCCCTGACCACCATCCCGACCTTCTTCGGTGAATCGGCAGTTTCCTCGGTGACTCGCCGTGTCGGCGTCTCGGTCGGCCAGAACATCTACACGCCGCAGAACACCGATATCTCGCAGCCGATCTTCAACGACCGGCCTTACGCTGCCTGGCTCTATGCCAGCGTCGCCCTGCAGCAGACCTACAAGCGCAACGACGCCACGACCGGCCGCGACGAGCCGGTCCGCCAGGACACGCTGCAACTCGACGTCGGCGTCGTGGGTCCGGCAGCCGGCGGCGAATTCGTGCAGAACAACTTCCACAAGCTGATCGGCGTCAACCAGGCGAACGGCTGGGCCAACCAGCTGTACAACGAGCCGACGATCGGTCTCACCTTCGAGCGCCGCTGGCGCACCGGACACAATGTCCTGTTCGACAGTCCGAAGCTCGAATATGACTTCATCCCGCGGCTGGGCGCCACGCTCGGCAACTTCGAGACCTTCGCCAGCGCGGGCGGCATCTTGCGCATCGGCAAGGACCTGCGCAGCGACTTCGGCCCGCCGCGCGCGAGGCCGGCGCTGCCGGGCTCCGAGGGGTTCGTAGGCGAAGACTTCGGCTGGTACTTCTTCGTCGGCCTGAACGGCGAGGCGGTCGCGCGCAACCTGGTGCTCGACGGCAATACCGCCGGCGGCGACATCGTGAGCGTCACGCACCGCCCGTTCGTGGGCGAGGCCAGCGCCGGCATCGCCTTTCTCTTCCGCGGCGTGCGCATCAGCTACACGCAGGTCCTGCGCAGCCCGGAGTTCTTCGAACGTGACCGCTGGGATCAGTACGGCTCGGTGAACGTCACCTTCCGTTACTGAGGCCAGCTACCGAGGGGCTAAATTCGTCCCATCAGCAGCAGGATCAGCAGGATCACCACGACGATGCCCGCGCCACCGCTGGGGTAGTAGCCCCAGCCGCTGCTGTACGGCCACGTCGGCAGGGCACCGATCAGGATGATGACCAGGATAATCAGTAGAATGGTGCCGAGCATCGTCGTGTCTCCTGTCTAGAGGTGCTTCTCGGCGAACGACCAGTTCGCGAGCTTGTCGAGCCAGTCCTTCACGTGATCTGGACGGCGGTTCTGGTAATCCAGGTAGTAGGCGTGCTCCCACACGTCGGCGGTGAGCAGGGCGGTCTTGCCGTGCGCGATCGGCGTGTCGGCGTTCGAGGTCGTGACGATCTCGAGCTTGCCGTCATTGCCCTTCACCAGCCACGTCCAGCCGCTGCCGAACTGGGCGACGGCGGCCTTTGCGAAGGCTTCCTTGAACTCCTTCACGCCGCCGAAGCTCGACTTCAAGGCGTCGGCGATCTTGCCCGACGGCTCGCCGCCCTTCGGAGTCATGCTCTGCCAGTAGAAGTCGTGGTTCCAAACCTGGGCGGCGTTGTTGAAGATCAGCTTGTCCTTGTCGTTGCCGGCCGACTTCTTGACGATCTCCTCGAGCGACATCGGCTCGTAGGCGGTGCCCGCGACCAGCTCGTTCAGCTTGTCGGCATAGGCCTTGTGATGCTTGCCGTAGTGGAACGAGACGGTCTTGGCCGAGACCACGGGCTCCAGCGCGTTCTCCGCGTAGGGCAGCTTGATGGGGGCAAAGTGTGCTTTGGGCTTGTCCAACGGCATGACGCAACTCCTCTGGCATGGATAAACGCGGCCGGGCGGCCGACGTTCCGGGATACCTAGACGCCAACTGTTGAAGATGGGTGTCGGTTGCGATGCCCTGATGTCGCAACCGGTTCCCGCCGACGCGGGTGTTCCCCACCTTTTTCGGCGAACGGGTCTTAGCCGCGTGCTCTGCGGTTGCATCTGCAAATCATGGGGCTATTTAGAGACCGTCGCCGCATTTTGGGGAGGTTCGTCGTGAAGGGTAGCCCGCAAGTCATCGCCGAACTGAACAAGCTCCTGAAGAACGAGCTGACCGCGATCAACCAGTACTTCCTCCACGCCCGCATGATGAAGCACTGGGGCTTCGAGCTGCTGGGCAAGAAGATCTACGAAGAGTCGATCGGCGAGATGAAGCACGCCGATACGCTGATGCAGCGCATCCTGATGCTCGATGGCCTGCCCAACCTTCAGGACCTGGGGCGCCTCGGTATCGGCGAGACGGTGCCGGAGTGCCTGGCGTCCGACCTCAAGCTCGAGTCGACGGCGCGCACCGACGTCGTGACCGCGATCTCGTTGTTCGAGAAGGAAAAGGACTTCGTCTGTCGCGAGATCGCCGTGCGCATCCTCGAGGATGCCGAGGAGCACATCGACTTCCTCGAAACCGAGATCGGGCTGATCGACAAGGTCGGCCTGCAGAACTACCTGCAGAGCCAGATCGGCGAGGGCAAGGAGCCCTAGGCCGGTTAATCGGCCGCCGCCAGCAGCGTCTGCGGCATCGCCTGCTCGCGTGCGACGGTCTGCTCGATCTGCTTGCGCATGTCGCAGGCGCAGCCGCCGCACTGGGGAGTCTGGCCGCAGGCCTTGAACACATCGGCGGGGCGGCGGGCGCCGGCGCGCACGGCGGCGTCGATGTCGCGGTCACGAATGGCTCGGCAGATGCAGACGTACATGAGTGGCCCGCCCAGTGCAGATGCGAATCAATTGCAGAGAAGATAAGAGGCATTCGCAATTGGGTCAAGCGGGTGGCAAGGCTCTGAAAAGGCTGGTTTTTCGTGCTTTGTCCCCGCATCTTGGCCCCGATGAGTGAACCGCGTTACTGGGAAAACTACACCGTCGGCGACCGATTTCCGCTGGGCTCCACGAGCTTCACCGAGCAGGAGATCGTCGACTTCGCCCGCCAATTCGACCCGCAGAGCTTCCACGTCGACCGCCAGGCCGCCGCGGGCTCGATGTTCGGCGGCATCATCGCTTCGGGCTGGCACGTCGCCTCCAAGCTGATGCGCCTGTTCGTCGACAACTATCTCGATACGCGCACCGCGCTGGGCTCGCCCGGCGTCGACGAGCTGCGCTGGCTGAAGCCGGTGCGGCCGGGCGATACGTTGACCGCCTGGGTGGAGTGCGCGGCCAAGGTGCCGTCCAGGAGCAAGCCGCACTTCGGCGTTATCCACGAGCACTGGACCGCGACCAACCAGAAGGGCGAAGTCGTGATGACGGCCAAGGGCATGGGCATGGTGAAGAGGAAGCCGGCATGAAGCGCGCAGTGAAGGGCCTCGACCACGTCGTGGTCATGGTCGACGGCATCGACGCGGCCGAAGTCGCGTACAGGAAGCTGGGCTTCCAGGTCCAGCCGCGCGGCTTCCACAAGAAGCTGGGCACCGCCAACCAGCTCATGATCTTCGACAAGAACTATTTCGAGATCCTGGGCATCGTCGAACCGACCGAATTCAACGCCGAGCGCCGCGAATGGATCAAGGGCGGCGGCGGCCTCGCCAATGTGGCGCTCGCCACCGACGGTGCCGACTTCGCCTACGAGGCGTTCAAGAAGGCGGGTCTCAACCCCGATGCGCCGCTGCCGTTCGATCGTGCCGTCGAGGTCGCGGGCAGGACCGAGCATGCCGCCTTCCGCACCATCCGCATTCCCAAGGTCAACATGCCGGTCGTGGGCTTCTTCGTCTGCGAGCACGTCACACCGCAATTCGTCTATCGCGCGGAGTGGGCGAAGCATCCCAATGGCGCCCAGAGCATTCGCGGCGTCACGGTCATCGCCGAGCAGCCGGCCAAGTGGACGGCCGAACTCGAGAAGTATTTCGGCCCGGGCTCGGTGAAGCGCGAGGGCGACGGGCTGGTGGTCGATACCGGCACGCAGCCTGTGCGCTACATGCCGCGCGCGAGCTACCTGGCGCGCTATCCCGGCATCGTGCCGGTGCGCCCGGGCGACCATCCGGCGTTGCTCAGTGTCGAGGTCGCCAGTCTGGCAGCCTGCGAGGCGCTCCTGAAGAAGAACGGCGTCAAGGTGCTGAAGCCCGACGCCGGGCGCCTGCTCGTGCCGCCGTCGGAGGCTGCCGACCTCACCCTGGAATTCGTCGAATGACTTTGGATCTCGCCGATCGCGGCATCTACGGCTTTGCCACGACGGAAAACTTGCGCTTCGCCGACCTCGACGCCAACGGCCACGTGAACAACGGCGCGTTTATCGAACTGCTGGAGAACGCGCGGGTCTCCTATCTGCGCATCATCGTGCGTTCGGGCCTGCCACGCTTCCGGCTGGTGATCGGGCGCCTCGAGGCCGATTTCAAGCGCCAGATGTTCTTTCCTGGCACCGCGACGGCCTGTGCGCGTCTCATCGAGGCGCACGACCGCAAGTGCGTGATCGGCCAGGCGCTGTTCGACGAGAAGGGCGCCTGCACGGCGGTGCAGAAGGTGATCATGGTGTCGCTCGACGAGGAGACGCATCGCAGCACGCCGTTCGATCCCGTCGTGCGTGCCACCCTCCACGCAATGGCTGCTTCCAAGGACGGATTGCCGACATGAATGCGCTCGTTCCCGAAGGCTTTCGTCCGCTCGACGTTCGCGACGACTTCGTCGGCCTGATCGGTCCGCTTTGGTACAAGGTGGAAGACGAGAAGATCCGCATCGGCCTGCCGCTCGAGCCGCGCCACGGCAACCCGATGGGCTGGGCGCATGGCGGCTTGCTGGTCACCGTGGCCGACATGGTGATGGGCGTGGGCTCGGGCCACGCCACCGGCATCCGCTGGCCGCATCCGACCGTCTCGCTCAGCACCGAGTTCGTGCGCGGCGCCAAGCTCGGTCAATGGCTCGAAGGCACCGCCCGCATCGCCCGTCGCACGCTCAACTTCTGCTTCTGCAGTTGCGACCTGGTCTGCGGCGGGGAAATCGTCCTGGTGGCGACCGGCGTGTTCAAGGTGCCCGACATCGACAAGATCCCCGAGGCGGCGCGCGCCAAGGCGATGGGCAAGTGGGAGTGACTACGTCTTCTTCTTGCGCTTGAAGATGCGGTAGCGGTCGAAATCCATCAGGTGATCGTAGCCTTTGAAGGCATCGGCGAACCCCTTGTTCTGCTGGAAATACTCGAGGTAGTCGAACACCTTGCCCTGGCAGCGCGGCATGCCGGGGATCTGGTCGACGATCAGCAGATCGGGCATGCCCTTGATGAAATCGGACGCGACCGCCTCGAACACGAATTTCTCGGTGTCGCCCATGTCGTCGGGCGCATTGTACAGCGCGGGAAAGTCCTCGCAGGTGGCATAGACGCCCTGGATCACCCACATCGACAGGAACCGCATGGTCATGCGGCCATGCATGTAGTTCAGCATCGGCCAGAAAGGGTAAATGCCGGGCGACAGGGTCATGATCGTGCGATGCGGCGCGTTCTGTTCGACGATGTGGCGCAGCACGCCGCCGATCGAATCGTTGTACTCGCGCTGCTTGTAGAACGGCGGCGTGTAGAGCGCGGCCTGGAAATAGAGCAACACCATCAGCGTGGCCGAGATCACCGCGACGGGCAGGCGATGGCCGCTGCGGCTGATCGGCAGGTAGCGGTCGATGGTCTGCGAGAGGGTGAAGGCGGCCAACAGGATCGCGACCGACAGCGCGGGCAGCACGTGATAGGGCCAGCCCTTGGCCTGGCCGATCGCGGCGATCGCGGCACCGATGCCGAAGGCCAGCAGCACGCGCGCCGCCAGGGTCCGCGTGAGGAAGACGGCGAAGGCACCCAGGATGAGGAGTGCCACGAGGGTCGGCGCCATCACGTTGCTCACCAGCACCTGCCGCCAGCCCTGGTCGCCGATCGGGGCGTAGGATTCGATCGCCATTGGCATCACGAAGCGGCCGTACACCGAGAACACCGTGTACATCAGGATGAGATGTGCCGCCGCGACTGCGACGATCGCCCAGGGAATGGGATCGGTGAACGTCATCTTCCAGCGGCGATGAAACCGCAGATAGAGGTCGACCGCGGCCGGGAGGGCGAGGAAGTAGGGCTTGAGCGCCAGACCGAAGCCTGCGACCAGGCCGATGGCGATGGCCGATCCGCGCGGCAGGACGACGCCTTCCGAGCGTGCCATCGAGGCCAGCAGGTACGGCGCACAGGCCACGAACATCAGATGCTCGCGCTGTCCGAAATGTTCGTTGGGCAACACGGTGAACAGGAAGAGCAGCACCGGCGGCAGCAGGCCCTCGGTCAGCGCATGATCGGCCGAGGGGATCTGCCGCACCAGCTTCTGGCAGGCGATGAACGAGGCCGCGATTCCCGCGACCACCCACGCGGTGAACCAGAAGGTGACGTCCCCCGGCAGCAGCTTGGCGGTCAGCACCGGGATGGCGTGCAGGATGAAGGTGAGCGGCAGGTTCTCGTCGATCACGTCGACGTAGAGCTTCTCGCCCGCGACCCAGCGGCCCGAGACATCGAGCAGCACGGCCACGTCGTGGTTGATCGGCGGGAAGAAATATCCCACCAGCCACAGCGTCGGCAGGGCGAAAAGCGGCACCAGCAGCAGACGCTCGATACGCGGCGACAGGGTGGGAGGTTTGGCAGACACGGTTTGCAAGGCCCGGCGAAGATATCATAAGTGGGCGGGGGAGGCGGTATTTGGAGCGGGCGGAATACGAACGCATGCATGCGGTCGAGGATCGCATGTGGTGGTACCGCGGACTGCGGTCCCTGGTGGCCGCCGAACTCGCGCGCACCCTGCGCCGTGTGACGGCAGCGGGCCCGGTTCTCGATGCCGGCTGCGGCACCGGCGGCATGCTGTCCCGCCTTGGCGCGGAGGTCGCCGGCCATTCGACAATCGGTCTCGAATACGACGCAGGTGCAGCATTGCTGGCGGCCGCCAAGGCCGGCCGGCCGGTAGCGTCGGGTTCGGTCAACGAAATGCCTTTCGACGATGCGGCGCTGGGGGCCTACGTGTCGCTCGATGTGCTGTGCCATGGCGGCGTCGATCCGGACCGCGCACTTTCCGAGGCGCATCGCTGCCTCAAGCCCGGCGCAATCGCGCTGTTCAATCTTCCTGCCTATGACTGGCTGTTGTCGGCGCATGACAAGCGCGTGCACAATGTCCGCCGCTTCACCCGGGGCCAGGCACGCGCGCTGCTGGCCGGCCACGGATTCCGCCTCCTGAGATCGACCTACTGGAACACGCTCTTGTTTCCCCTGATGCTTCTGCACCGGCTGATCGGCAGCGACGATCGCGACAGCGATGTGCGCGACTTTCCCAAGTGGCTCGACGCGTTGTTCTCGGCGGTCCTTGCCGTCGAGCGCGCCGCGATCTCGGTCGGTCTGTCGCTGCCCTTCGGCGGCTCGCTGCTGGTGGTGGCGGTGCGCGATGAGTGATGCGCCCTCCCTCTCCATCGTCGTGCCGGTGTACAACGGCGCCTCGACGGTGGGTGAACTGGTTGCCGCCTTGCGCGCGCTCGACATCGCGGGCGGCCTCGAGATCGTTCTGGTGGTCGACGGCAGTCCCGACAACAGCCTCGATGTCTGCAAGCAGGTCGCGGGCCAGCCGGGCGCGCCGGTCGTGGTGCTGAGCCTCAGCCGCAATTTCGGCGAGCACAATGCGGTCATGGCGGGTCTCACGCGCGCGCGGGGCGCCTACGCCATCACCATGGACGACGACCTGCAGAACCCGCCGGGCGAGGTGAAGCGCCTGTTCGAGCATGCGCGCGACGGCAACTACGACGTCGTCTACACCTACTACGAAGAGAAGAAGCACGCGGCCTGGCGCAACCTCGGCAGCCGCTTCACCAACTGGTGTGCCGACAAGCTGATCGACAAGCCCAAGGGACTTTATCTCTCGAGCTTCCGCTGCATGTCGGCTTTCGTGCGCGAGCAGATCACGACCGGCTATTCCGGCCCGTATCCCTATGTCGACGGCCTCGTCTTCCAGGTGACGCAGAACTGGGGCCGCCTGCAGGTCGATCACCTGCCGCGGATCGAGGGCCGTTCGAACTACACGATTGCCCGCCTGTTCCGCCTGTGGCTCTCGATGTTCCTCAACTTCTCAGTGATGCCGCTGCGCTTCGCGACGCTGTTCGGCATCGCCTTCGGCGCCCTCGGCGCGCTGGCCGCGATCATCGTGGTCGCCGAGGCGGTCTCGGCTCATCAGCCCCCTCAGGGCTGGGCGTCGCTGATGGTGGCGGTGCTGGTGCTGGCGGGCGTCCAGCTCGTCGTCGTGGGGCTGATCGGCGAGTATCTCGGCCGCATGTTCCTCGCGGTGAACCGCAAGCCGCAGTACCTCGTGCGCGAAGTTTTTACGCGCGGCGCCGCGGGACTTCAGATCGAAAGGCCGCAAGCGGGTACGCATGCGGCCGGACAGCCTCATCACCTCGATCGGAATACCTGAAATGTTGATCTACTACATCGTGCTCGGTGTCGGTGTCCTGGCAGGCATTGGCGGTCAGATGCTGCTGAAGGCTGGCGCCGATGCGCCGACCCTGGTCGAGCAGGTTTTGCGGCCGTCGAGCATTTTCGGTCTCGCGCTCTACGGCTCGGCGGCATTCATGTACATGTTCGCGCTGCGCAAGATCCCGGTGTCGGTCGCCTTTCCGAGTGTCTCCCTGTCTTACGCAATCGTGGCCGTGCTCGCTTACTTCCTGTTCGGCGAGCCCTTCGGCCTCAAGCAGGCCGGTGGCATCGCGCTCATCATGGGCGGCGTCATGCTCATCAATCAGACCTGAGGAAGCCATGGCCTACGAGACGATCAAGTACGAAAT
>CAIWTJ010000095.1 GCA_903915535.1 Enhydrobacter aerosaccus | reverse complement strand
CTTCGCCTCATGAGCGAGCCGGAGGCTCGCGGTCCAAAAGAATGATGATCACAGCCCTCGACCATCTCGTTCTCAAAGCCTCGTTTCGCGACGGCGCGATCGGCGCCTACGAGACCTTGCTCGGCCGCCAGGCACAGGACGGCCGGCTGCGACTCGGCAACGTCGGCATCAGGGTCGAGGACGATTCGTCGACGGCGCGCCTTGCGTCGATGGTTTTCGCGACCCAGTCGCTCGACAAGGCCGCGACGCTGCTCGAGCGGCGCGCCATGCCCGCCGAGAGAGCGGGCGACAGGCTCACTCTCTCCCCCGCTGCCACGCATCAGGTGCCGATCGCCTTGATCCAGCGCAATGACGCGCTCCCCGCTTCGCCCTTGAAGAGCAGTGATGAAGCCGCATCGATCTCCGCGCTCGACCATGTCGTGGTGCGCACGCCCAATCCCGAGCGCGCCATCGCACTCTATGCGGGCCGGCTCGGTCTCGACCTGCGGCTCGACCGCAGCAATCCGAAATGGAATGCGCGGCTGCTGTTCTTCCGGTGCGGCGATCTCGTGGTCGAGATCGCGCACGATTTGAAGAAGGGCGTGTCCGATGAACCAGACCAGCTGTGGGGCCTGAGTTGGCGCACGCCGGACATCGGCCGTTGCTACGCGCGTCTCAAGAAGGCGGGCGTCGAAGTGTCCGACCCGCGCGACGGACGCCGGCCGGGCTCCCAGGTCATGACCGTCGCCAGCCACACCGCGAACGTGCCCACCATCGTGATCGGCGGGATCGGCAGATGGTGATGCGCCGGCTTCCCCTCGCGGCATTCCTGCTGCTCGGCGCCTGTGCGCCGCAGACCGGGCCGTCCAAGCCCGTCGTGCAGGCCTCGAGCCTCGCGCCGCTCGGCGCCTGCCCTGCCTCGTCGTGGCGTCCCGAGTCGCCCCCGCCCTCCTCCAGTGCGAAGGAGTCGATGGTGCTGCTCGCGGTACAGGAGTGGTTCCGCTTCGGCCGCCAGACGATCGACTTCACGCAACCAGGCGAGCCCCGGGTCGAGATCCTGGGCGTGCAGGAGACCAACGCCCCCGAACCCATCAACGACTACTGGAAGAGCGTCGACCGGCCCAATCTCACCGGCCTCGATACGGAGGTGCCGTGGTCGGCGGCCTTCATCTCGTGGGACATCGAGAGCGCGGGCGTGGCACGCGAAAAATTCTGCCCCGACGCGCGCCACACGATCTATGTCGAGCGCATCGTCCTGCGCGAGAAGCAGCCGGGCGCGGCCTTCGTTGCGCGTCACGTGAACGAGCGCGCGCCGCGGGTCGGCGATCTCCTGTGCGCCGCGCGCGACGGCAGCGGCACCACGCTCGAGAACCTCAATCGCGGCCCCGGCCATTGCGACATCGTGGTCGAGGTGCGCCCCGGAAAAGTGCACGCTATCGGCGGCAATGTGCACGACTCGGTAACCCGCAGCGTATTTCCACTGGACGCGAAGGGCTTTTTGTCGCCCATTGCCGCCCGCCCGTTTTTCACCGTGATCGAGAACACACTTCCTTAGGTAGAGATCATGTCCTGGCCCTACGACTACATCATCATCGGCGCCGGCTCGGCCGGCAGCGCCATCGCCAACCGCCTCGCCGAGGACTATCGGCTGCGCATCCTGATCCTCGAGGCGGGCCCCGCCGACGACTCGTTCCTGCTCAAGATGCCGGCCGGCTTCGCCAGCCTGGGCGACAAGTCACCGTACAACTGGCGCTACGAGACCACGCCGCAGGTCCATTGCAACAACCGGCGCATGTACTGGCCGCGCGGCAAGACGCTGGGCGGTTCGTCGGCGATCAACGCGATGCTGTACGTCCGCGGCAATGCCTGGGACTACGACCACTGGCGCCAGCTCGGCAACGAGGGCTGGAGCTACAACGACGTGCTGCCCTTCTTCAAGAAGGCGGAGAACAACGAGCGCGGCGGCGACCAGTTTCACGGCGCCGGCGGCCCGCTCAACGTGGCCGACCAGGTCGATCCGCTGCCGATCAACGAGGCGTTCCTGAAGGCCGCCGAACAGGCCGGCCACAAGCGCGTGACCGACTTCAACGGCGCCACGCAGGAAGGCGTCGGCTACTACCAGGTGACGCAGAAGGACCGGCGGCGCTGGAGCACGGCGAGCGCCTATCTGCATCCCGCCGTCGAGCGCAACAAGAACAACGTGCACGTCATCACCAACGCCCAGGTCGAGCGCATCATCCTCGACCAGAACGTCGCGATGGGCGTGCGCTACCGCCACAAGGGCCAGGACGAGGTCGCGCGCTGCAGCCGGGAGATCATCCTTGCCGGCGGCGCGGTGAACTCGCCGCAGCTGCTCATGCTGTCGGGCATCGGCCCGGCCGATCATCTGAGCTCGGTCGGCATCCGGCCGCTGTTCGACCTGCCCGGCGTCGGCGGCAACCTGCAGGACCATCTCGATGCCTCGATCCTGCAGTTCTGCAAGACGCGGGACACCTACGACACGGCCAACAAGCTGATGTCGCTCTACAAATACTGGAAGGACAAGAAGGGCCCCGGCACGTCGCCGATCGCCGAGTCCGGCGGCTTCGTCAGCACCCGGCCCGGCCTGTCGGCGCCGGACGTCCAGTTCCACTTCCTGCCGGTGATGGTCGTGGATCACGGCCGCACGCAGATGAAGAAGAACGGCTACAGCCTCCACGTCTGTACGCTGCGGCCGGAGAGCAAGGGCACGATCCGTCTGGCCTCGAAGAATCCGACGGCGCATCCGCTGATCGATGCGAACTACCTGGCCGAGCGGGCCGATCTCGACACATTGATCGCCGGCGTGAAGATGGGCCGCGAGATTTTCGCCCAGTCGGGCCTCGATCCCTACCGCGCCGCCGAGTTCCAGCCCGGCGCCGCGGTGAAGACCGACGCCGAGATCGAGCAGTGGATCCGCGCCAAGTGCGAGACGATCTATCACCCCGTCGGCACCTGCAAGATGGGTCCCGACAGTGACGCGATGGCCGTGGTCGATCATCAGTGCCGCGTGCGCGGCATCGAGGGGCTGCGCGTCGTCGATGCGTCGGTGATGCCGACGCTGGTCGGCGGCAACACCAATGCGCCCACGATCATGATCGCCGAGCACGTCGCCGACTGGATGCAGGGCAAGAACGCCGCCGACGAGGCCGCCGCGAAGGCAAAGGCGGCCTGAAGCTCGCCTAGTTCACGCGGTTCTCCACGACCATCATCCAGGGATGGCCGGAACTCGACAGCAGGCGGCCGTGTGAATCGGCGGGATAGAGGCTCATCGTGACGCTGTCCTTCACGTTGCCGCCGATCGCGTAGACGTAGCCGCTACGCACGTAGGCCACGACATCGCAATGGTTCGCCGTCGAGTCGATGCGCCGCCGCGCGGTGCGCGGATCGCTGTAGCGCCAGGTGGGACCGGCCGTGCCGGTGCAGACGAGATCGCCCGGCTTGGGCGAATATTCGGCGGGCCCGTGCAACAGGAAGGCCGTGCTGCCCGCGCGCTCGTGATCGAACAGGCTCGCGAGGTAACTGCCGTGGCGGCCGACCCGCGGGAAGTCGGCGGCGCTCACGCCCGAGTGGCTCATCGTCCAGGCGACGAAGGCGCCCGACCACGGCCGGCTCGCGGTATTGCCGTTCCATTCAGGATGGCCGCAGCTGCCCCAATAATCGCTCACCCGGCTCGACAGCGGCTCGCTGCGTTCGCTCACGCCCGCGCGGTTGGTGTAGCCGTTGGCGCTGCCGCCGTAGACGACGGTCGAACGGCCGAAGCGGCTCCATTCCTGCCAGGCGACATAGGCGGTACGGTTGGTGGGCGGCTGGTCGCTATATCCGCCGCCGCCCGTGCCGCGCGATCCGCTGGCGCAGGCGGCGAGGAACAGGAAGGCCGTGAGAAGAAGGAAGGTCGGCAGCCGCGGGTATAACGCCTGGGAGGTAGGCCGGGAAGGCGGCTGCCGACAAACACGAACTTCGACAAAGGGGGGGTCGACACTGTTCATGTGTGACTTGCAGTTGGTAAAATAACTGATTGTTTTTATTGTATTAACTTTTATCACAGAGGCGGAATCTTGTCCATCGAAACTCTCGAACGCAAAGCGTTTCGCGCCTGGCCGGCGCTGGAGACCCGTCACAGCCATGGCTGGGTCCAGCGCTTTGCCGGCGGCTACACCAAAAGAGCCAATTCAATCAATGCCTTGGCGCCGGATTTCAAGTTCACACCGGATGTGAAGGACGCCCTGGAAGTCCCCTATCGAGAGCGCGGACAGACACCGGTGTGGCGTCTGACGCCGCTGGCCCCGCCCGACACCGACCGCGTCCTCGCCGCCGCCCGCTACCGCCGCATCGACGAGAGCCTCGTCCAGCAGGCGCCGATCGACGGGCGGTTCGGGGCCGATTCCGAGGTCCAGATCGCCGCCGCCCCCTCGCCCGCCTGGCTGGCGGGCTTCGCCGAACAGAGCCCCGTCGCGCCCGCCCATCGCGAGACCATGGCGCGGATGCTGACGTCGATCGCAGGGCCCGTGGCGTTCGCGAGCGTCGAGGATGCCCAGGGACCGATGGCCTTTGCGCTGGGCGTCGCCGACGGCGAGCATGTCGGCGTGTTCGACGTGCTGGTGGCGCCACGCGCGCGCCGGCGCGGCCTGGCACGCCGGCTGACCTGCAGCATCGTGGCGTGGGGCAAGGCGCAGGGCGCGCGGCTTGCCTATTTGCAGGTGGTCGCGACCAACGAGGCGGCGCTGCCGCTCTACCAAAGTCTCGGCTTCGAGACGGTCTACTCTTATTCATACCGTGTGCCATAGTTGGCGACGGGAGGAACAAGACAAATGGCGCAGTACCCTTGGGAGGCGAGCTATCCCGCCGGCGTGAAGTGGGAACTCGACGTACCGAAGAAGACCATCCACCAGATTTTCGAGGAGAGCTGCGTCCAGTACGGCAACCGGCCGTTCACCGACTTCCTCGACAAGATCATGACCTTCGCCGACTACCGCGAGGCGTCCGATCACGCCGCGGCCGGCTTCCAGAAGCTGGGCGTGGGCCCCGGCGTGAACGTCGGCCTCTATCTTCCCAACACGCCGCATTACCTGATCGCCTTCTTCGGCATCCTGAAGGCCGGCGGCCGCGTGGTGAACTACTCCCCGCTCGACGCGGCACGAGAGCTTGAGTTCAAGATCGGCGACAGCGAGACCGACATCCTGGTCACGCTCGACGTCCTGGCGCTCTACCCGAAGATGGCCGCGATGCGCGGCAAGACGCGGCTCAAGAAGCTGATCGTGGGCTCGATCGCCGACTACCTGCCCTGGCCGAAGAACTGGCTCTATCCGCTGGCGAAGAAGAAGGAGATCTCGCCGTGGCCGCGCGACGAGTGGCACATGTCGTTCAAGGACCTGCTCGACAATAACGGCACCTATCTCGCGCATCCGGTCACAGGCGACCTGTGGGACGAGGTGGCGCTGCTGCAGTACACCGGCGGCACCACGGGGCTGCCCAAGGCCGCGATGCTGACGCACGGCTGCGTCGTGGCGGCGATGGCGCAGGGCCAGGCCTGGACGGCGCCCAACACGACACCCGGCACCGAGAAGGTCGTGTGCGTGCTGCCGCTGTTCCACATCTATGCGCTCTCCGGAATCATGCTGGGCGCGGTGAAGAACGGCAACCAGCTCATCCTCTATCCGCGGCCCGACATCGACATGATCGTGAAGGATCTCGCGACCAAGAAGCCGACTTTCCTGCCCGGCGTGCCGACGCTCTACACCGCGATCCTGAAGCATCCCAAGGCGCAGGGCCTCGACCTCAAGGCGCTCAAGATCTGCATGTCGGGCGGCGCGCCGCTGCCGGTGGAAGTGCAGCAGAGCTTCGAGAAGCTGACAGGCGCCACGCTGATCGAGGGCTACGGCCTCACCGAGACCTCACCCACCGGCGCGATCTGCCCGATCGACAAGAGCGTGCGCCGCATCGGCTCGTGCGGCGTGCCGATGCCCGGCACGATCATCGAAGTGCGCGACATGGACAATCCCGACCGCGTGCTGCCACCCGGCAAGGAGCATGTCGGCGAAGTCTGCATCATCGGCCCGCAGGTCATGAAGGGCTACTGGAAGAAGCCCGACGAGACCAAGCTGGTGCTGTTCGATCATCCGGGCTCGAAGTGGAAGGGCCTGCGCACGGGCGACATGGGCTACATGGACGACGGCGGCTGGCTCTACCTGGTCGACCGCTCCAAGGACCTGATCATCTCCTCGGGCTACAACGTCTATCCGCGCATGATCGAGGAGGCCGTCTACGAGCATCCGTCGGTCGAGGAATGCATCGTAATCGGCATTCCGCACGAGCATCGCCACGAAGCCCCCAAGGTTTTCGTGAAGCTTAAGCCCGGCGCCTCGCTCACCTTCGAGGAGATGATCGCGCACCTGAAGGACAAGATCGGCAAGCACGAGATGCCTGTCGCCCTCGAGATCCGCGCCGAACTGCCCAAGACTCCGGTCGGCAAGCTCTCGAAGAAGGAACTGAAGGAAGAAGAGCGTTCGAAGGCGCAGGCCAAGGCCGCATGATCGCAGGCCGCCGCTCCCTCCTCTTCGGCGGCGTCGGCCTTGCGCTGGGCGGCTGTCTGTTCGACCGAGCCTACTACGAGAAGAACGCCCAGCAGAAAGCGTTCCTCGATGGGCTGCAGGCGCTCGCCAAGCCGGCGCTCGCGTCCAACAATCCGCTGCAGATCGAGGAGGCGGCCAAGCAGAGCGTTGCCCTCTGGGCCAAGATCGGCCCTTTCAGCGACTGGCGTGCCATTCTGCGAACGGTGGAGGGCAACGCCCAGAACGTCACCATCACGCTGGAGATCGGTCCGCAGGTCACACTTTACGCCTTCAACGACGGGACTTTGTCGACGCTGAACAGCATTTTGAAGAGCACCGGCGACCTTTTCTCGTCCCGCCCACGAGAAACACTGCCGGCGGGACTTTCCGAGCCGGCCATTGCGGCGCTAAAAACCCTGCGGCTTGGCCAGACCGTGTCGATCTCCGGACGGATGGGTGAGATCGCGGGCTCCGGCCTGATCGACCTCAGCCGCCTGTTGGGCAAGAGCGACGCCGAACAACGCCAGTTCGTGCAAACGCCGCGCTTCGTGGCGCGCATCGAGACGCTGGCCGTGAGTGAGTGATCAGAAAGGATCTTCGAGTGCCGTCCTTCAATTACGAGTTCCCCTACGCCAGCAAGAAGCTGCCGATCTTCGCCGAAAACGTCGTCGCGACCTCGCAGCACCTGGCCTCCACCGCGGGCCTGCGCATGCTGGCCAAGGGCGGCAACGCCGTCGATGCCGCGATCGCGGCGGCCGCTGCCATCACGATTACCGAACCCACGATGAACGGCATCGGCTCGGACGCCTTCTGCATCCTGTGGGATGGCACGAAGCTCGTGGGCCTCAACGCCTCGGGCCACTCGCCGGCGCTGATGACGCCCGACAAATATGCCGGAATGGCCGCGATGCCGAGCGTCGGCTGGGGCACCGTCAGCGTGCCGGGCGCGGTGTCGCTCTGGGTCGAGCTCAGCAAGCGCTACGGCAAGCTGCCCTTCGCCGACCTGTTCGAGCCCGCCATCAAGTACGCCCATGACGGCTACCGCGTCTCCTACCTGGTGGCGCGCCAGTGGGACGCCGCGATCGAGCGCCTGAAGGGACAGGAAAGCTGGGTGAAGGCCTTCCTGCCGAACGGCCGCGCGCCGAAGGCCGGCGAGATCTGGAAATTCCCCGACCAGGCCAAGACATTGACGATGATCGCCGAGAGCAAGGGCGAGTCCTTCTATCGCGGCGAGCTCGCCGAGAAGATGGACAAATACGCCCGCGAGACCGGCGGTGCTCTGCGCAAGGAAGACCTGGCGGCGCACAAGTGCGACTGGGTCGATCCGATCGGCCTCACTTATCGCGGCACGACGCTGCACGAGATCCCGCCGTCGGGTCAGGGCATCGGCGCACTGATGGCGCTGGGCATCCTCGAGAATTTCGACGTGGCCGATCACGATCCCGACAGTGCCACGATGGCGCATCTGCGCATCGAGGCGATGAAGCTCGCCTTCGCAGACATCTGGCGCTACGTCTCCGACCCGCGCTTCATGGAAGTGACGCCCAAGCAGATGCTCGACAAGGCGTACCTCAAGAGCCGCGCCAAGCTGATCGATCCGAAGAAGGCGCAGAACTACGGACCGGGCACACCCAAGGACGGCGGCACGATCTATCTCGGCGCCGCGGACGCGTCGGGCATGATGATCTCGCTGATCCAGTCGAACTACACCGGCTTCGGTTCGGGCATCGTGCCGCCGGGCACCGGCATCGCGCTCCAGAACCGCGCCTCGGGCTTCGTCACCACCAAGGGCCATCCCAACGAGGTCGGCCCCCAGAAGCGCCCCTATCACACGATCATCCCTGCGTTCATCACCAAGGACGGCAAGCCGGTCGCAACGTTCGGCCTGATGGGCGGCGCGATGCAGCCGCAGGGTCACATGCAGGTCTTCTCGCGCATCGTCGACTACGGCCAGAACCCGCAGGCGGCGATCGACGCGCCGCGTTGGCGCGTGCACGAGAGCGACGGCACGATCTGGACGGAAAGTCACATGAACCCCGACACCGCGACCGGCCTCGAGGCGCTCGGCCACAAGCTCACGCGTCAGCCGTGGCCGAATGGCGCCTTCGGCGCCAGCCAGATCATCTGGAAGTTCCCCGACGGCGGCCCCTACCTCGGCGCTTCGGAAAGCCGCCGCGACGGTGCGGCGGTGGGCTTCTAGGAGGCGGCAACGAGGTGCCGGTCGCCCCATCTGCGGATGGCGGCGATCACCGGCACGAAGCTCTTGCCCTTCGGGGTCAGGCGGTACTCGACCTTGGGCGGCACCGTGCCGTAGTCTTTGCGCGCGATCAGCCCGGACTCGGTGAGCGCCTTCAGCTCGCGGCTGAGCACGCGCGGCGCGATCGCCGCCGTGCCGGCGGCACCGCGCAGCAAGCCGACGCGGATCTCGCCGTAGCGCCGCGGACCTTCCTGCAGGTCCCAGACGATGCGCAGCTTGTACTTGCCGCCGATCATCTTCTGGAAGGCGGCGACGGGGCATTGGTGCGGGCGTTTGCTCATGCGCCCTTGGTATCATTTTTGTCCATACTTGCGGAAGTGCTCCTTTGGTTCCTAACTGTCGGCCAGGAGGACACCATGAAGCAGTTCCTGATCAAGTATCGTTTCCAGGCCGGGTCGCAGGAGACGTGGCACAAGGACATCGCCCAATTCATCGCCGCCCTCGATTCCGATCCGGACCTCAAGGGCCGGATCGGCTATCGCTGCCTGAAGGCGCGCGACGGCGCGGACTACTATCATCTCGCCACACCGAAGGACGACGAAGCCGCAAAGATCCTGCAGACTCGCGCCTTCTTTTCCGACTACACCGCCAAGACGCGCCTCGCCTCGAACAACGGCGTCGAAGTGGTGCCGCTCGAGGTCATCGCCGAGACGGCGGCCTGATCATTTTCCGCAGTAGGCCTCGATGCGATAGCCGTCCGGGTCCACGACGAAGGCCGCGTAGTACTTGGGGCTGTAGTCGGCGCGCACTCCCGGCTTGCCGTTGTCCGTGCCGCCGTTCTTGAGGGCGGCGGCATGGAAGGCGTCGACGCCGGCGCGATCCTTGGCAACGAAGCAGAAGTGCAGGCCCGACTCCTTGTTGGCCGGCACCGGCTTCTTGGTGGCCAGCAGCCACAGGCCAGCATCCTTCTCGCCATATCCCAGCGCGCTCTCGCCATCCGAAAGGCGCGTGTAGCCGATCGGCTTCAGCACCGCGTCGTAGAACGTGCCGGATGCCTTGATGTCGCTGACGCCGATGGAAACGTGGTCGAACATACCTTCCTCCTGTATAACCAGTCAACCGGTTATGTAGTTATAAAAGGAGCAGGAGCTTGTCAACCGGTCATCCGGTTATCATGTGGACGACATGATCCGCCCCGACCTCTGCCTGGACTACGCCAACACGCGCTATTGGCGCGGCCAGGCCGTGCCCACGGAGACGCTGAAAGCACCGGCAGATCTGGCCGCCTGGGCCAAAGCGTCCAAGGCGCCGACGGCCAGGGAGTTCGAAACGGCGCTCGGCCTGCGCGAGACCATTCATCGCCTTTTCGACGCCCAGGCCCAGGCCAAGGCACCGGCGGCCCGCGACCTCGATGCGCTCAATGCGGCGCTGGCCTCCGCGCCGACACGCAAGACGCTGAAGCGCGGCCGCGAAGGCTATGAATGGGACGTCGACATGAAGTCCGGAACGGCGCTCAGCCTGTTGGCGCCGGTACTGTGGTCGGCAGGCGATCTCCTGGCCGGACCCAAGCTCGACAAGGTGCGCCGCTGCGCCAATCCCGAGTGTCTCTTCCTGTTTCTCGACGACAGCCGTGCGGGCAAGCGCCGCTGGTGTTCGATGGCGTCCTGCGGCAACCGCGCCAAGGCCAAGCGGCACTATCACAAGGGCCGCGAGGACTGAGACAAACAAAAAGGGCCCGCGAGGGCCCTTTCGTTTCGATCACGGTGCCTGACTGTTAGTTCAGGATCGACTGCAGCTTCATGGCGACGCCCATGTCGCCTTCGATCTTGAGCTTGCCGGTCATGAACGCGGTCATGCCGTCGAGCTTGCGGTCGATCATGTCGGAGAAGTCCTGGAAGTCCATCTTCAGCGTGCAGTCCGCATCCTTGTCATCGTTGCTGACGGCCGGCGGATTGGCGTTTCCGTCGATGTAGACGACACCCTGGTCGGTCGAGAACTTCACGGTGTTGCCGAAGGCAGACTTCTTCGACGCGCCTTCCTTCATTTTCGCGGTGATTTCCTGCAAGGTCATGGCCAGTTCCTCCGGTCCAGTAATGGTCAGGCGGGCTTACTTGACCTTTACGTAAACGTCAACTACAGGCCGATAAACGGCCGTTCAGAGCCTTGGGAGGAAGTCGGAGAATGTCTTACCGGTCGGTGTTCACGCCGGGACTCTTTGCTGGCCGCACCATGGTCGTGACCGGCGGCGGCAGCGGCATCGGCCGCTGCACCGCGCACGAGATCGCAGCCCTTGGTGCGCACGTCGCGATCGCCGGCCGCAAGCAGGAGAAGCTCGACAGCGTCAAAGCCGAGATCGAGGCCGCGGGCGGCACCTGCGAGACGCACGCGTTCGACATTCGCGAGGAAGCGCAGGTCAAGGACGCGGTCGCGAAGATAGTGGTGAACAACGGCCGCATTCATGGCCTGTTCAACAATGCCGGCGGCCAGTTCCCCTCACCTGCCGCGGAGCTCAGCGCCAAGGGCTTCGATGTCGTGGTGCGCAACAACCTCACGGGCGGCTTTCTGGTGAGCCGCGAAGTCTACGTGCAGTCGATGCGGGAGCACGGCGGCTCGATCGTCAACATGACCGCCGACTATCGCAACGGCTTTCCCACCATGGTGCATACGGGCGCCGCGCGTGCGGGGATGGCCAATCTTACGATGACCTTGGCCTACGAGTGGGCGGTGTCGGGCGTGCGGGTGAACTCCGTGGCCCCGGGCTGGATCGCTTCGTCGGGCATGGACACCTATAGCGGCGCGTTCAAGGAACAGATTCCCAAGCTCAAGGGCCATTGCCCGCTCGGCCGCCTCGGTACCGAGAGCGAAGTGTCCGCGGCCGTGTGCTTTTTGCTGAGCGACGCCTCGTCCTACATCACCGGCACCGAGATCAGGATCGATGGCGGCGTGCCGCTCGCCAACCGCTCGGTCGATCTGCCGGCGACCGACAGGTCCCGGCCGTTCAACGGCTTCCATCTCGCCAAGACTCCCAAAGTGCTGGGAGGCTGAGCGATGCCTGTCGTGGAAAGCGCCATCGACGCCAGCAGCGACGAATTCAAGAAGAACCGCGAGCGCATGCTGGCGGCGATCGCCGAATTCCGAGCCGCAGAGGCGAGCGTTCAGGCGGCCTCCGAGAAATCGCGCGAGCGGTTCGCCAAGCGCAAGCAGCTCATGCCGCGCGAACGCATCGCCCTTCTGCTCGACAGAGGCGCGCCCTTCCTCGAGTTGATGCCGCTCGCGGGCTATCGCATGCACGACGACAAGGATGGCTCGAGCGCGGGCGGCGGCTCGGTCGCGGGCATCGGCTATGTCGAGGGCGTGCGCTGCGTCGTGACGGCATCGAACTCCGCCATCAAGGGCGGCACGGTCGCGCCCTCCGGTCAGCGCAAGGGCCAGCGAGTCCAGCAGATCGTGATGGAGAACAAGCTTCCGGTCGTGAACCTCGTCGAGTCGGGCGGCGCCAATCTCCTCTACCAGGCCGAGATCTTCGTGCCGGGCGGCCGCGGCTTCGCCAACCAGGCCCGCATGTCGGCGCGCGGCATCCCGCAAGTGACGGTCGTGCACGGCTCGTCGACGGCGGGCGGCGCCTATCTGCCCGGCCTCAGCGACTACGTCATCATGGTGCGCAACCAGGCCAAGGTGTTCCTGGCCGGTCCGCCGCTTCTGAAAGCCGCGACCGGCGAGATCGCGACCGACGAGGAACTGGGCGGTGCTGAGATGCACGCCACCGTCTCCGGCGTCGCGGAATGGATGGCCGAGAACGACGCGGACGGCCTGCGCATGGCGCGCGAGGTCATCGCGAAGTGGCACTGGAACGACAAGCTGCCGCCACGCACTCCGAGAACGTTCAAGGTGCCGCTCTACGATATCGACGAGTTGTGCGGTGTGGTGCCGCCCTCGCACACGGAGCCGTACGACGTGCGCGAGGTGATCGCGCGTCTGGTCGACGGCTCGGACTTCCTGGAATTCAAGGGCCTGTTCGATCAGCAGACGATCTGCGGCTGGGCCGAGATCGAGGGCGAGCCGGTGGGCATCATCGGCAACAACGGGCCGATCACGACCAAAGGCGCGGTGAAAGCAGCGCAGTTCATCCAGCTCTGCTGCCAGCAGGGCACGCCCATCGTCTACCTGCAGAACACGACCGGCTACATGGTCGGCACCGAGGCCGAGCGCGGCGGCATCGTGAAGCACGGCTCGAAGATGATCCAGGCGGTCGCGAACGCCACCGTGCCGCAGATCACCATCGTGATCGGCGGCAGCTTCGGCGCGGGCAACTACGGCATGTGCGGCCGCGCCTACGATCCGCGCTTCATCTTCGCCTGGCCCAACAGCCGCACCGCCGTGATGGGCGGCGAGCAGGCTGCCGGCGTAATGAGGACCGTGACCGAACAGAAGTTCATCCGCGAGGGCAAGGAGCCGCCGAAGGAAGAGATCGACAAGATGTTCAAGGCGATCGTCGACCAGTTCGACAAGGAATCGACGGCGCTCTACGGCACCGCGCATCTGTGGGACGACGGCATCATCGACCCGCGCGACACGCGCCGCGTGCTGGCCTTCACTCTGTCGATCGCACGCGAGTCGATCGTGCGGCCACTCAATCCGATCACCTTTGGCGTCGCTCGGTTCTGACCGATGATCAATCCGCTCTATTGGCCGAGATATCAGCGAACCCGACGTGCGATCGCTGACTATCCACTGTACGAAGTTCCTCATAGGCAGGCTGAGGGAACTCTTGCCAAGAGTCAGATCGACGAGAACTTTGCGTACTTCATGTCAGTGCGCTTGCAACGTCTATCGTTCTTCCAGAAGTGGTTGCGGGACAAATACGGGGTCAAGGCGCCTCTAACGGGTGACGGCGTGCTGGCCCTTGAAGAATGGGCA
Organism: Enhydrobacter aerosaccus; assembly: GCA_903915535.1. Taxonomy (GTDB): domain Bacteria; phylum Pseudomonadota; class Alphaproteobacteria; order Reyranellales; family Reyranellaceae; genus Reyranella; species Reyranella aerosaccus_C. The sequence goes on along the minus strand of CAIWTJ010000095.1, from coordinate 13,250 downwards.
GACCGTTATAGCGGTGGGTTGGTATCGAGCTGTGATGTGAGCACGAGCTCACATGTATTCACAACTTATCAGCCGCGATGGACTGACGTCAGGTGTGGCTACAACGTGTTGGTCGACATCGCGATTTTCATTGGCGAATTCCTTATCGCAAGACGTCCAAACCTACATTGGGCGCTCCTGACCAATGAAAATGGTAGCCTCACCGATGGGGAAGAAGGAGAGCCCCACGGCACAACGAATGGCCGCCCAGCGCTAAGCGGATTCTCTCTAGATAATTGGCGTGTAGATTTATTCGAGACGTCATATCTCGAAGCGGTCAAAAGCAGAAACATCATTGAGCTTGGTGGGAATCGTCAATTCCGAGTTCATGTCAGCTTAGCTTGGGTCTGCAGGGAGAGCCTGCATCTCGCATCCCATCGCGACCCTAGAGCAACCTTTACCTTCGGGGACTATAGCCATGGACCTCTTTGAAGGAGCTGCGAGATGAAATTCACCCCCGAGCATAAGGCGCTGCGCGCGACCTGGAAGACCCTGATCGACCGAGAGATCAACCCGCACGTCGATCAGTGGGAACGAGAAGGCCAGTTCCCCGCGCACGAGCTGTTCAAGAAGATGGGCAACGCGGGCCTGCTCGGCGTCGACAAGCCCGTCGCGTTCGGCGGCTCGGGCCTCGACTTCTCCTACGCCATGATCTGCTCGGAGCAGCTGGGGCTGGTGAATGGCGGCTCGATCCCGATGGCGACCGGCGTTCAGATCTCGATGGCGACGCCGGCGCTTGCCCGCTGCGGCAGCGACGAGCTGCGCCAGGAGTTCCTCGCGCCCTCGATCAGCGGCGATTACGTGGCCTGCCTCGGCGTCTCGGAGACGGGCGCCGGCTCCGATGTCGCCTCGATCAAGACGACGGCGCGCCGGGTCGGCGGCGACTGGGTGATCAACGGCGGCAAGATGTGGACGACCAACGGCGCGCAGGCCGACTGGATGTGCCTGCTGGCCAACACGGGCGACGGCCAGGCGCACAAGAACAAGTCGCTGATCGTCGTGCCGATGAAGACCAAGGGCATCGACGTCCAGAAGAAGCTGAACAAGCTCGGCATGCGCGCGTCCGACACGGTGCAGACCTTCTTCGACGAGGTGAAGGTGCCGGTTCGCTACACGATCGGCCAGCCGGGCCAGGGTTTCATCTATCAGATGCAGCAGTTCCAGGAGGAGCGGCTGTGGGCCGGCGCCGGCACGCTGATGGGCTGCGACCGCATCATCAACGCCACCATCGACTACACGCGCGAGCGCCAGGTCTTCGGCAAGCCGCTGCTCGACAACCAGGTCGTCCACTTCCGCCTCGCCGAGCTCAAGAGCGAGGTCGAGGCGCTGCGCTCCCTCGTCTATCGCGCCTGCGAGGACTATCTCGCGGGCCAGGACGTCACCATGCTGGCCTCGATGGCGAAGCTGAAGGCCGGCCGCCTGCGCCGCGAGGTCAACGATGCCTGCCTGCAGTATTGGGGCGGCGCGGGCTATCTCTGGGACAGTCCCGTCGCGCGCGCCTATCGCGACGGCCGCCTGGGCTCGATCGGCGGCGGCGCCGACGAGGTCATGCTGCAGATCATCTCGAAGCTGATGGGCACCCTGCCGCGTTTGGGGAATCGTTAGATGCAGTTCACCCAGGAACACGCCGAGATCCGCCGCACCCTGCGCGCCATCATCGACAAGGACATCAACCCGCACGTCGCGCAGTGGGAAGAGGACGGCATCTTCCCTGCCCACGAGGTCTTCAAGAAGCTGGGCGACGCGGGCCTGCTGGGCATCCACAAGCCGGTCGAGTTCGGCGGCATGGGCCTCGACTATTCCTACGCCATGGTGATGGCCGAGGAGCTGGGCGCGATCGAGTGCGGTTCGGTGCCGATGGCGATCGGCGTGCAGACCGACATGGCGACGCCTGCGCTGGCCCGCTACGGCAGCGACGAGCTGCGAGCTGAGTTCCTCGCACCCTCGATCGCCGGCGACTACGTGGCCTGCCTCGGCGTCTCCGAGACCGGCGCAGGCTCCGATGTCGCCTCGCTCAAGACGACGGCGCGCCGCGTCGGCGGCGACTGGGTCATCAACGGCGGCAAGATGTGGACGACCAACGGCACGCAGGCCGACTGGATGTGCTTGCTGGCCAACACCGGCGATGGCCCGGTCCACAAGAACAAGTCGCTGATCTGCCTGCCGATGAAGACCAAGGGAGTGCAGGTCAGCAAGCCGCTCGACAAGCTCGGCATGCGCTCGTCCGACACCGCCCAGATCTTCTTCGACGAGGTTAAGGTGCCCATCCGCAACCTGATCGGCCAGGAAGGCATGGGCTTCGTCTACCAGATGCAGCAGTTCCAGGAGGAGCGGCTGTGGGGCGCGATCTCGGCCGTGGTCGGCATGGAACGGCTGATCGACCAGACCGCCGAGTACACGCGCGAGCGCAAGGTGTTCGGCCGGCCGCTGCTCGACAACCAGATCATCCACTTCAAGCTCGCCGAGTTCCGCACGGAAGTCGAACTTGTGCGCTCGCTATGCTATCGCGCCTGCGAGGAATATCTCGACGGCAAGGACGTGGTGATGCTGGCCTCGATGGCCAAGCTCAAGGCCGGCCGCATGCTGCGCCTCGTCACCGACGGCTGCCTGCAATATTGGGGCGGCGCAGGCTACCTCTGGGAATCGCCCACTGCTCGCGCCTATCGCGACTCGCGGCTGGCCTCGATCGGCGGCGGCGCCGACGAGGTGATGCTGCAGATCATTTCCAAGGGAATGGGCACCTTGCCCCGGAGTGGCCATGGTTGAGTTTGCGCCGAAGTATGAAGCCATGATCGTGAAGCGCGAGCGCTCGCGCCTCTACGTCACCCTCAACCGTCCCGAGGTAAAGAACGCGCTCAATCCGACGCTGATCGGCGAACTAAAAGAGGTGTTCGGCATCCTGCGCGACCGTCGCGACATCAAGGTCGTGATCCTGCGCGGCGCGGGCAACACCTTCTGTGCCGGCGCCGACCTCAAGAACATGGAGCAGAGCTTCGGCGACAGGCCCAAGCCCGGGGAGAAGGATCCGATCGCGGTCTGGAACCGCGGCTTCGGCGCCTTCCTCGAGACGGTCAATTCCCTGCCGCAGGTCGTGGTCGCTGCCGTCGAGGGTTACGCCATCGCGGGTGGCTTCGGCCTGGTGTGCGTCTCCGACGTTGCGATCTGCACCGAGGGCGCGGGCTTCGCCATGACCGAGACCGCCATCGGCATCGTGCCCGCGCAGATCGCGCCCTTCGTGGCCGCCCGCATCGGCGTGCCGCAGACGCGCCACCTCACTCTCACGGCGGCGCGCTTCAAGGGTGCGGAGGCGCTGCGGCTCGGCATCGCGCACTACCTCGTGAAGGACACGGCCGAACTCGACGCCAAGCTCGAGGAGGTGCTGAAGCAGATCGACAAATGCGCGCCGATCGCCAACGCGCTCACCAAGGAAGTCGTGATGCGTGTCGGCACGCAGGATCTTTCGTCGGTGCTCGACTTCGCCGCCGACAAGTTCGCCGAGGCGCGGCGTGGTCCCGAGGCCGGCGAAGGCCTGCGCGCCTTTGCCGAGAAGCGGCCGCCCAAGTGGGCAACGGAATGAGTTTCAGCAAGATCCTGGTCGCCAATCGCGGCGAGATCGCATGGCGCGTCATACGCACGGCAAAGGCGATGGGCTACCGCACAGTCGCGGTTTATTCCGACGCCGACAAGGCTGCACCGCACGTCACCTTCGCTGATGAGGCTGTGCGCATTGGCCCGCCGCCGGTGGGCCAGAGCTATCTGTCGATCGATCGCATTCTGGAAGCCGCGCACACGTCGGGCGCCGATGCGGTGCATCCCGGCTATGGCTTCCTGTCGGAGAACGACACTTTCGCCACCGCGTGCGAGAAGGCCGGCGTCGTCTTCATCGGTCCGCCACCGGCCGCTATCGCGGCGATGGGCAACAAGGCCGCTGCCAAGCGGCGCATGATCGATGCCGGCGTGCCCTGCGTGCCGGGCTACCAGGGTGCTGACCAGAGCGACGCCACGCTGGAGAGGGAAGCGCGCAAAATCGGCCTGCCGGTGATGGTGAAGGCCGCGGCCGGCGGCGGCGGCCGTGGCATGCGGCTGGTCGAGCGCGACGGCGACCTGCTCGAGGCGATCCATACCGCCCGTGCCGAGGCCGAGAGCGCCTTCGGCTCGGGAGAGCTGATCCTCGAAAAGGCGGTTGTCGATGCGCGCCATGTCGAGATCCAGGTCTTTGCCGACAACCACGGCAACACGATCCATCTCGGCGAGCGCGACTGCTCGGTGCAGCGCCGCCACCAGAAGGTCGTCGAGGAAGCGCCCTCGCCCGCCGTCGATCCCGGCTTGCGCGCCCGCATGGGCGCCGCCGCCATCGCCGCCGCCCGAGCGGTCGATTATCGCGGCGCCGGTACGGTCGAGTTCCTGCTGGGCAGCGACGGCGCCTTCTACTTCCTCGAGATGAACACACGCCTGCAGGTCGAGCATCCGGTGACCGAGGCCATCACCGGCCTCGACCTCGTCGAGTGGCAGTTGCGCGTCGCGCGTGGCGAACCGCTGCCGCTCACCCAGGACCAAGTGTCGTTCAAGGGCCACGCAATCGAAGTCCGGCTCTATGCCGAGGATGCCTACGCGGACTTTCTGCCGCAGACAGGCCGCGTCGAAGAATGGAAGCCCGCTTTCGGCAGCGGCGTGCGCGTCGACTACGGCGTCGTGAAGGGCTCGGTGATCTCGCCGTTCTACGATCCGATGATCGCCAAGGTGATCGCGCACGGCGCCACGCGCGAGGAAGCCCGCCAGCGCCTCGTGCGCGCCCTGCGCGAGACGGTCGTGCTGGGGCCGACGACCAATCGGCACTTCCTCATCCGCCTTTTGGAGCATCCGGAGTTCGCGGCAGGCAGGGCCACGACTGCCTTCCTCGGCAAGCATGCCTTTCCCGCCCCCGAGATCACGGACCGCCACTGGAGGCTCGCGGCAGCGCTGCTGTGGCGGCAATCGGCGGCGCGCTATACGGCGCCCCTGCGCGGCTGGCGCAATTCCAATCCGCAAGCGACGCCGATCAAGCTCGCGGTCGGCGATATGGAGCGAACGATCGAGGTCGAGGCCGCGACTGTCGACGGCGAAACGCCACCGCATCACATCGACGGCAACGACATCGTGGTCGATCTCGATGCCTTCACCGTGCGCTTCACCGACAAAACCTATGCGCCTCCTACTACCGCGGCGGCCGGCAGCGATGGCAAGCTGCGCGCGCCGATGGACGGCCGGATCGTCGCGGTCAAGGTGGCGGCCGGCGAAAAGGTCACGCGCGGCCAGACCGTGATCGTGCTGGAGGCGATGAAGATCCAGCACCAGCTCAAGGCGGTGCTCGATGGCGAAGTCGAGGGCGTCGCCGTGCAGGAGGGACAGCAGGTCGCGAACCGGACCGTGCTGCTGACGATGAAAGCGTAGTGGGAGGACAAAAGACAATGTTGCGTAGAAGAACCGTACTGGCGTCGATGGCGGCCTCGGTCGCCGCGCCGGCGCTCGCCCAGACATTCCCCAGCAAGCCGATCACCATCATCGTGCCCTTTGCCGCCGGCGGTCCCACTGACGTGGTGGCGCGTGTGGTGGGTGAGCGCATGGGCAAGGAACTGGGGCAGCAGTTCATCATCGACAACACGACCGGCGCCGCGGGCTCGATCGCCGTCGGAAAGGCCGTACGGTCCGCACCCGACGGCTACACGCTCGAGCTCGGCCACGTCGGCACCAACGTCGCAAACGGCACGATCTACAAGAACCTGAACTACGACCTGCTGACCGACCTGGTGCCGGTCGCGCGCCTGCCGCAGAACCCGATGCTGATCTGCTCCTCGCTCGAAGTCCCCGCCAAGACGCTGAAGGAGCTGGTCGAGTACCTGAAGGCCAACCCCGACAAAATCCCGGGCGGCACGGCGGGCATGGGCTCGGGCTCGCATCTCGGCGCGCTCGCCTTCTTCGCCGCCACCGGCACGACCTACCAGCTCGTGCCTTATCGCGGCACCGGCCCCGCCATGCAGGACCTCGTCGCCAGCCAGATCAAGGTGATGGTCGACCAGTCGTCCAACTCCCTGCCGCAGGTCCGCGCGGGCAAGATCCGCGCCTATGGCATCACCGCCAAGGCACGTTCCGCCGCGGCGCCCGAGATCCCAACGGCCGCCGAAGAGGGCTACCCGATGGAGGTCTCGATCTGGCACGGGCTGTGGGCGCCCAAGGGCACGCCGCCGGAGATCGTCGACCGGCTGAACAAGGCGGCCATCGTCGCGATGCAGGACAACGACGTGCGGCGCCGGCTGGAGGATCTGGGCCAGGATATCCCGACGCCGGCCGAGATGGCGCCCGCCGCCTTCGGCGCCTTCCAAAAGGAAGAATACGCACGGTGGCAGAAGATCCTGGTGGCCGCGAACGTCAAGATCGAGTGATACCGTTTCGTATGGCGCGGGCTGCCCTCCCTAGCCGCCCCTGCCGCGCCCGGCTATAGAATCAAGATGAGCTTGGCAGGGAAGACGTTATTCATCACAGGCGCGAGCCGGGGCATCGGCCTCGCCATCGCGTTGCGTGCCGCGCGTGACGGCGCCAACGTCGCGGTGGCCGCCAAGACCGTGACGCCCGATCCGCGCCTGCCCGGCACGATCTTCACCGCCGCCGAGGACATCGAGAAAGCCGGCGGCAAGGCACTACCGATCGCCTGCGATATCCGCGACGAGCAGAGCGTCGAGAAAGCCGTCGCCGACACCGCCGCGAAGTTCGGCGGCATCGACATCCTGGTCAACAACGCCAGCGCCATCAGCCTCACCGGCACGCTGCAGACGCCGATGAAGCGCTTCGACCTGATGAACCAGATCAACCAGCGCGGCACGTTCATGGTCTCGCAGAAGGCGCTGCCGCATCTCCTGAAGGCCGCCAACCCGCACGTGCTGAACCTGTCGCCGCCGCTCGACTTCGACGTGAAGTGGTTCGCCAACCATCCGGCCTACACGCTCGCCAAATACTCCATGTCGGTCTACGCCTGGGCAATGGCCGCCGAGTTCAAGGGCAAGGTCGCCTTCAACTGCCTGTGGCCGCGCACCGGCATCGCTACCGCCGCGATCCGCAACGTGCTGGGCGGCGACGAAGGCATGAAAGCCTGCCGCAAGCCCGAGATCATGGGCGATGCCGCCTACGCGATCTTCAATCGCCCGGCGAAGGACTGCACCGGCAACTTCTTCATCGACGACGAAGTGCTGGCAGCCGAGGGTACGACGAACTTCGACCAGTATGCCGTCTCGCCCGGCACGCCGCTGATGCCCGACTTCTTCGTGCCCGCCGCCGGCGCGCGCACTGTTGTCGGCCGGAGCTGAGCCGCGCATGGCGACGTTCATCCTGGTCCATGGCGCGTCGCACGGTGGCTGGTGCTGGGAGAAGGTGCAGCCGCTGCTCGAGGCCCATGGCCACAAGGTCTGCGCGCCCGACCTGCCGGGCCTCGGCAAGGACCACACGCCGCCCGCCAACGTGACGCTCGCCGACAATGTCGAGAAGATCTCGCGCCTGCTCGACAAGATGGAAGAGCCTGTCGTGCTGGTCGGCCACGCGTTGGGCGGCGTCACGATCAGCCAGACCGCCGAGGCGCGCCGCCGCAAGATCAAGGCGCTGGTCTATGTCTGCGGACTGATGCCGCCCTCGGGCAAGGCCAGCCGCGAGATGACCGCGGGCGATCCCGACATGCTGTTCCGGCGTTCGCGTGAAGTCAGTCCTGATGGCCTCACCTATACTTTCGCGCGCGCCACCCTGCCGACGCTGTTCTACGAGGATGTGTCGCCGGAGGACCGCTATCGCGCCATGGAGCGCCTGCGCCCGCAGCCGATCGCGATCTCGACCACGCCGCTCTCCCTGACCGACGAGCGTTACGGCTCGGTGCCGCGCTGGTACATCGAGTGTACGCACGACAATTCCGTCCGCATTGCCCGCCAGCGCGCGATGGTGAAGACGCTGCCGTGCAAGGTCATCACCATGGAATGCGGCCATACGCCGTTCTACAGCGCGCCCGAAGAGCTGGCCGAGCATCTCGAGACGATCGCGGCGAGTTGAAATTTCTGGCGGCCGCCCATTAAACAAATGGGAATTTAATGGGAATCGCTTCCGCGACGATCGATTCCAGGGCGTTTGTGAACCTCCAAGGCGGAAAGCATCCGCTTCCGCACCGCGCTTGATCCAGCCCGCCGTCTGGCGTCTCCCACGGTCCCCGCGCTTGGAGGGTCCGGGTCCCCGCAATACATATTGCGTAATACGCAAGTTTTGTCAAGAGCGAATCGCTTGAGGCTTGGACCCAGTGCGACCACGGCCGAAATCGCGATAGCAGAAGCCGCCCAGGAGCGGACATTCGCGGGGACACACTCGAGCACAAGAACTGCCGTGCTCCGCACAACCAAGCATCAAGATCTGACACGTTTTGGATTGCGTTTCCGGCGCAGAACTGTGTCATAATGCTTGAAACTAAAGGCTCCCCCACGCGGGCCTATCTTGGCGAAGGCTTGAACGTAATATGCCGACGATTTCCGTCGTCGGGCTGGGGCCCGGCCCTCTGTCGCTGCTCACCAAGGAAGCCGAACAGGAGCTTCTCCGCGCGCCGAAAGTATTTTTCCGGACCAACAAGTATCCCGCATACGATTGGCTACGGAGCCTCGGCAAGACGCTGGTCGCGTTCGATGGAGTATACAGCTTTCGCTGGCCGCATGCGGACCAGATGTATGGCTTCATGGTGGACGCGCTGCTCAAGGAAGCGACGAACACTGGCAGCGCGGTTTATGCGCTGCCGGGCGACCCGCACATCCTGGAACTCACTACGACGTTGCTCAGGGAGCGTGGTCGCGCAGCCGGAATCGAGGTGAAGGTCGTTGCCGGCCTGAGCTTCATCGAAATTGCCCTCAACGCGATCGAAGTCGACGCCGGCGACGGACTGCAGATCGTATTGCCGCGCCGGCACGTGGCGCGGGGACTGTTCAGCCCGCATCTTGCGATGTTGGTCTGCCAAATCGAGGCCAAGCTGCACCTGACCGACCCTCCCTCCGTGGACCAGACGGCGGCGTGGCTGTTGAACGCATATCCGCCCGACCATGCCGTGACCCTGATCTGGACCTCCGGGCTTCCGGCGTACGACGTCGAGCGCAAGCGCTTCGCGCTCGCCGATCTCGAGCGCGAGTATGGCGAGGGCCGATACTTTTCGAGCCTGTTCGTCCCGCCGCTCGCGCGCGACGACGACTAATCCGGCCGCCTTGGCCCAGGGCCACTCGGTGCGCAGCCTCTTTCGGGCCTTTCCACACAGGCCCAGAAAAATGCGCAATACTTGCCGGCGCCGACGCGAGGCAAAAAGCAGGGCCTCCTTGTCGATTGCTCCTTGCCGCGAGTTCCGCTTCTGGCGAGTAGACGTCGCAAGAGGTGTAACCGACGTCCGCTGCAGACCCGGCAACGAACCAGTCAGGCCCGTCAAAAGGGCCGGCCTGCTCGTAAGCCCGGCCTAGTCGAAGAAGGCGAACGCCCTGACCTCGATGCTCTGACGCGGCTTGGGATTGGCAGGCGAGGTCGGATCGTCGAACGCCGAGTGCAGCGAGAAACGCGCGCGGCCATCCTTCAAGGAGTCGTAGCACTTGATCAGGGCCGCTTCGCTGCGCTTCATCTTCGGGAAGTAGTACCAGCGATGATCGGCGTTGTAGACGCCCTGGTAGATCTCGCCGGTGCGATCGGCATAGACCAGGTCGCACACCGCCAGGTCCTTGGGCGCGATGCTCTGGGAATCGACAAAGCCCAGTGGCGCCATCTCGACCGGGTCGGCAGCGATGTTGCGCCAGACATTGTACTCGGCGAAGCGCTTCTTCAGCCGCGCCTCGGCTTCGGCCGGCGGCAGCAGGTCGCGCACCCGCTGCGGCGCCGATTTCTCGGTGTAGTCGTTGTGCACGGAGCGCACAGGCGTGCGCAGCCCCCGCTCGACGGCGTTGTCGGCCGTGCGCACGGTATGGTCGAAAATCACGACCTTCGACGCGCCCGTTTCGCGCTTGATCAGCGCCTCGACCTCGGCGTAGTACGCGGTCTTCACCTCGTTCGCGTCGTAGAAGTCGCGCACCTTGGTGTCGTGGTCCACGAGCTTGAACGCTTGGCGGTCGAGCGAGAATTCCGCCGCCCGCGGCCTGCCGTCGTGCACCTCGACCTTGAAGTCGCGGTAATTGCCGTCGCGCCGCGGCACGCCCGTGCCGGCCGGCGGATTGTAGGTCACCGGGGTGACCGAGAGATCGGCGAGATAATTGACGGCGGCTTGAACCATGGCGTGCTCCTAGGTGCCTCCCTCAGAGATCGTGCTGTTGCTTACTCCCTTCAAGTCGTGTGGGATCATGAGAAGAACTCATGAGGTCATGTCGGCGACAACACCCGCAAACCTCACCCTGAGGAGCGGCCTGAAAGGCCGCGTCTCGAAGGGTGGGCACGCGCCGCACCGCGCTTGTTGCCGACCCTTCGAGACGGCCCTGCGGGCCTCCTCAGGGTGAGGCTAGTGCGTTTCGCTAAGCCGCGAGTTCGAGAATCTCCATGACCTGCTCGGGAGCCGTGATCGACCGCGGATTGTTGAGCACCGCACGATCGTGCATCGATTTCTCGCCGATCTCGCGAAAGCGGTCGCGGCCGACGCCGACTTCCCTGAGGCTGCCCGGCAGGCCCAGTGTTTTGACCAGTCCGGCCACCAGATCGGCGGCGGGCACCTCAGGCTTGCCAAAGGCCTCGCTCACCCGCTTCTGACGGTCCGCGTTCGCGGGCAGGTTCCAGCGCAAAACCGAGGGCAACATCACGCACGACGTATGGCCGTGCGGTACGTGGCACGCCGCGCCCAGCACGTGGCCGATGCCGTGGCTGGCGCCGACACCGACGCCCGACGCGCCGGCGCCGATCGAGAGCCACATGCCGAACTGCAGGTTCATGCGCGTTTCGAGATCGTCCGGCCTGGCCTTGTGCGCCGGCAGCGCCGTCGAGAGGAGTTTCAGCGCCTCCGTCGAGGTGCCGATGGCAAAGGGGTTGGCCTGCTGCGAGCATAGGCGCTCGACCGCATGATCCACGGCCTTGAGGCCCGTCGAGAGCATCAGGTCCATCGGCGTGTGCAGCGTGGCCGCCGGATCGAGCACGATCACGCGCGGCACGACCAGGCGATGGCCAAAGCTCTCCTTCACGCCGCGGCGCGGATCGGAGATGCCCGCGAAGGCGTTGAACTCGGCGGCGGAGAGCGTGGTCGGTACGGCGATCATCCGAATGGCATCGGCAGGTGGCCTGATCGCTTCCGACGGGGGCGCCGCACCGCCCTTCGGTTTTCCTGCCTTGTAGTGGTCGAGATCGTCGACGGTCGTCGCGTTCTGCCACAGCGCGATCAGCATCACCTTCGTGGCGTCGATCGCCGAACCGCCGCCCACCGAGACGATGAGATCGGCCTTGGCCTCGCGCGCGAGCGCCGCGCCCTCGATCACGCAGGCACGCGGCGAGTGCGCGGTGATGCCGGCATAAACGCCGGCGTAGCGCTCGCCCAGATCCCGGATGATGCCGGCCAGCAGCGCGGTTTGTGCGACGGACTTCGTCGTCGTGATGAAAACACGCCTGGCATTCAGCCGCTCGGCCTCGGCGAGCACAGCCGCCCCCGCCGGCTTGCCATAAACGACGCGCTCGATGTCCTGGTGGCCGTGGATACCGCTCAGCATGGGTCCATCCTTCTATATGGGACCGCGGACCTCCCGGTCCGCTCAGGAGTCATGAGCGGACCGGGAGGTCCGCGGTCCCGTCATGAGTCAGCCGATGTGGCGGCGATAGAGCGCCAGCATGCGCTCGAAATGCTTCTCGCGGGCGGCATCGTTCAGGTTCCCGCGATCGGTGAAGGCATAGCCGTGGTGCGTGCCCAGTTCGGTTTCCACGCGCGACGGGAACGGTGCCGACGCCAGCATCTTCTCGAATTTGGCCACATCCGGGAGCGGCACGTAGGTGTCGTGCTCGGCGAAGGCGTAGTAGCCCTCGCCCGTGATGTCTCCCAGCATCAGATGCGGCGAGTCGGGCTTGTCGGTGATCAGGCGCGTGCCGTAGTAGGACGCGAAGCAGCCGATGCGGTCGGGATACTTTGCGGCCGCGGCCGTCACGAAGGCACCGCTCATGCAGTAGCCGACCAGGCCGATCTTGCCTTCCCTCGCATCGGGCATCGTCGGCAGTCTGTCGAGGATCACGCCCACATCGGCAGCGACCTTGGCATTGGAGATCGACTCGAGATAGCCGAACATGCGCTTGCGGTTGGCGTCGGCGTCCGGGTGATCCTTGGTCGGTCCGCACACGAAGTCGCGGATGCTGCGGTAGTAGAGATTGGGCAGGATCACGTAGTAACCCGACTGCGCGATGCGCCGGCAGATCTCCTTCAAGCCCTCGCGCACCCCGGGCGCATCCATCAGCATCAGCACGACCGGCAACGGCCCGCCGTCATCGGGCCGCACGGTCCAGGTGTTCATCGCGCCATCTTGCGTGGCGATATCCAGTTCGCGTTCGATCATGGTGCGACGGTACCGGGCCACCATGCCATGGTCTATAACCGCGCCTCGTATTGTTGCGTTCGAGGAGTGGAATGCCATGTCGGGGGCGCTTGAAGGCCTGAAAGTCATCGACCTGTCGCGTGTGCTGGGCGGGCCGTACTGCGGCCAGATGCTCGCCGACCACGGCGCCGAGGTGATCAAGGTCGAGCCGCCGCAGGGCGACGAGACCCGTCTGTGGGGCCCTCCGTTCGATGCCGAAGGCATCTCTGCCTACTTCTCCGGCATCAACCGCAACAAGCGCACCATCGCCCTCGACCTCTCGAAGCCTGGAGGCCGCGACGTGCTGATGAAACTGCTCGAGACGGCCGACGTGCTGATCGACAACTTCAAGACCGGCACGATGGAAAAGTGGGGCATGGGCTATGCCGACACGCTCTCGAAGAAATTTCCGCGCCTGGTCCATGCGCGCATCTCCGGCTTCGGCGAGGACGGACCGCTCGGCGGCTTTCCCGGCTATGACGCGATGGTGCAGGCCTCGGCGGGTCTCGTCTCGGTCAACGGCTCGCCCGAGGGCGGTCCCGTGCGCATCGGCGTGCCGGTGGTCGACCTGTCGACCGGCATGAACGCCTGCATGGGCATCCTGATGGCGCTCTACGAGCGCAACCGCTCGGGCAAGGGCCAGTTCATCGACGCCACGCT
>CAIWTJ010000094.1 GCA_903915535.1 Enhydrobacter aerosaccus | reverse complement strand
CTTGCCGGGCTTCGTCCGCGTGCCGATGTGCGGCACCACCAGCACCGGCCGGCCGGTTGAGATGGCAATCGATTCCGGCATGTCGGCTGGAGCGGAGTCGATGCCGGTGTCGTCGGCCTGTCCGACGATCAGCAGGTCGGCGTAACGCGCGTTGAGGGCCATGGCGTCCTCGGCAAAACTGTCGATCACCCGCCATTCCGTCGTCAGGTGCCTGCCTTTGACGGCAGTGTCGAACGCGGCGTGGGCGGCGGCCTGGTCGGCATCCGCGTTCTTCTCGTAGGCGTCGAAAAGGGGAGCCGAGGCGAGGCCCACTTCGAACGAGGGCACTTCGCATGGCGGGCGAGGATGGACGGCAACCAGAGTAGAGCCGAAGCGGGAGGCGAGGTCGGCCGCAACGGCGAGGCGATCGGCAGCCTTTTTGTTGGCATCGCAATGGACGACGATCGTCTTGTAGGTCATCGATATCTCCTGTCGGGCAATTCCGCTGCTTTCTTGTCATGCCTCGCGCGCGGGAGGTTTGACGCAGGTCAATCCGGATGCGTCGGATGGGCAGGTATGATCAGACGATGGAACTTGTCTTCTCGATGGTCGCCGCCTGCCGGCAGGGCCTCGCCCATTTCGGCGGTGCGCCGGGCGCTCTCGTGGTGCCGCTGTTCCTGGCCGGGCTGGCGGGAAGCGCGGTGCACTGCGTTGGCATGTGCGGGCCCTTCGTGATCGGCCAGGTGATGGCGGACTCCGGGACGGTGACGGCGCGCTACGGCGAGTGGCGCCGTCTCGGCGGCGCGGCATTGCTGCCCTATCACTTCGGCCGGCTCACGACCTACACGGCGCTGGGTGCCGCCGCAGGCGCGTCGACGGCGCTGTTTGCGTCGACGCCGTCCTTCGCCTGGATCTCCGGCACTCTGCTCGTTCTTGGTGCGGTGCTGATGCTCGCGCAGGCACTCGGGCTTGCCGCGCGCGCTCCCCTGCCCATGGCGGGCCTGCTGGCACGCTGGGCAAAGCCCTTCTCTTCGTCCACACGCCCGATGGCGCGCTACGCGTTGGGTGTCGTGCTGGGATTTCTGCCGTGCGGCCTGATCTATGGTGCGTTGGCAATGGCTGCCGGCACCGGTTCATCCGTCTCAGGGGCGCTGGCGATGGCGTCATTCGCGGCGGGGACGATGCCGGCGCTGGTCGCGGTCGGCTGGGGCGGCGTGCTACTGCGCCGCCGCTGGCACGGCGTCGCACGCTGGACGGCCGTTCCGTTGCTGGTCTTGAACGCCACGCTCATGCTGGCTCTGGCCGGGGCAAGGATCTGATCACTCCGCGTCGAAGACCACGATATCGCGATAGGCGTGCCAGGTCGCGTGCCCGATGACGGGCAAGGTGACGATCAGGCCGATGAGACCGGGAATCATGCCGACAACGACAAGGAACACGATCAGCGCCGCCCACAGCAGCATCGGCTTGGCGTTCTGGCGCACTGCGGTGATCGATGTGGCGATCGCCTCGAACAGGTTCGAGCTGCGCCGGTCGAGCAGATACGGAATCGAAAAGGCACCAATGGCGAAGGCGGCGGCGGCGAGCGCGGCCCCGCAGGCGATCCCGATCGCGAGGAAGGGCAGGCTGCGCGAGGAGTACCAGACCAGATCGGCGAAGCGGTCCCACGAGGGCACCGTGCGCCACTCGAAGATGGCGAACAGCAATTGCGCCACGCGCATCCACACGAGGTGGAAGACGAGGAGCACCACGCCCATCAGCGCAATCTGGTCGGCATTGCGCCGCCAGGCGAAGGCGACGGCGTTGGCGTCGATGGGCAGACCGATTTCGCGGCGGCGGCTGATCTCGTAGAAGCTGCCGGCGACGAAGGGTCCGATGAAGAAGAAGCCCGCGCCGAGCGGAATCAGCAGGTAGGGCAGGTCGAGCCACAGGAAGAGCGCGGCGGCACTCCAGCCGGCGACGACTGGCACCAATCCCCACGCAAGGCTCTGAAGCGGCTCGGACACCATGTCGCGCCAGCCGGCGGCGAGCCAGACCCAGGCACGGTCGACCGGGACGCGCCGGATATGCGGCTGCGGTGTTGGAAAGACGGCGATTGTCTCGCGCATGGCGTTTTCTCCCGG
>CAIWTJ010000093.1 GCA_903915535.1 Enhydrobacter aerosaccus | reverse complement strand
TGACGGTCGAGCTCGTGGGAGAGATGCCGGGCAGGCTCAACATCGAGCACTTTGCGCGCTCGAACTTCTCGCGCGGCATCGTCACCCTCCACACCAGCTACCTGTTCCGCACGCCCGCCGACTGGGACATCCTGGTGAGCGGACCGTTCAATCGGCCCAAGGCCAATGCCTATCCGCTGACCGGCATCATCGAGAGCGACTGGCTGCCGTATCCCTTCACCATGAACTGGCAGATCATGTCGCCCGGAACGGTGCGCTTCGAGAAGGGCGAACCGTTCTGCACCATCCTGCCCATCCCCAAGCACTACATCGAGGACTGGGAGGTCGTCGTTCACGAATTGAGTGACGATCCCGTGCTGGCCGCCGAGCAGCAGACTTTCCGGCAATCGCGCGACGGGTTCATGAAGAAGCTCAACGCCGGCGAGCCCGCTGCCGTGAAGCAGGGCTGGCAGCGTCATTATTTCGTCGGCCGTCATCCCGACGGCACCCGTGTCGACGAGCATTCCAACAAGCTTCGTGTCGCGGAGCCGGTGTACGCCGGAGGCACGCGTCCCCTCTATGCCAAAGACCGGCCGTCCAGCGAGGCCGCGGCAAGGTTGTTGATCGCGGAAGAGAGCGGCGTGCAGCCCGAGACCACCGATGTCTCGGCAGAGGACGTGGCCGCGGTGGCCCCGGAAGCCGGACGGTGGCGGCAGACCAGCGTGCTCGAATACATCGACAATGCACAGAGCGAACTCAACGTCGAAGGGCGCAAACGCCTGAACGACGGCGTGTTCACGCCCTCCCGGAACACGATCGAGATCCCGGGCCCGATCGACCCCGCCGCACTCGACTTCATTTTCGCACCGGGCTTCCTTTCGGCGGAGGACTGCAAGGTCCTCTCCGCCGCCTCGCGCGATCTTTCGCCGCTGCAGCTCGTCGAAAGCATCAAGGAAGACTACTGGTCGAACCGGATCCTCGACTATCCCGACATACTGCGCGAGCGGCCCGAGGCCGCGCGGATCATCGTCGAGACGCAGCGCCGCATCACCCAGCGCCTCCGGGATTTCTACGAGCTGAAGGCGCCGGTCTATGCCGACTTCGTGCACATGGTCCAGTGGCGCGAGGGCATGCTCCTTCACCCGCACGCCGATCGCGCGAACCCCGACGGTTCGCCGCACGGCATGCCGTGGCGCGACTTCGCGAGCATCGTCTACCTGAACGACGACTATGAAGGCGGCGCGTTCTATTTCACCGCGCTCGACATGCTGATCAAGCCAAAGGCCGGCACCCTGGTCGCCTTCACCGGCGGCTTCCACCACGAGCACGGCATCACCACCATCACCAAGGGCACGCGCATCACGCTGCCGGCCTTCTATACCTTCGACGAAAGCCGCAGGGACAAGCGCGTCTATCCCTGAGGGCCGGCGACGTAGGGCGACACCATCTTCCTCGGATCGACGACGCGATCGAACTCGGCCTCGCCGACGAAGCCCAGCGCCATCGCCGCCGCCTTGAGCGTGAGGTCGTGCTCCATGGCGTGGTGCGCGATCTGCGAGGCCTTGTCGTAGCCGATCACCGGCGTCAGCGCGGTCACCAGCATCAGCGAGCGCTCGAGGTACTCGGCGATCTTGCGCCGGTTGGGCTCGGTGCCCTCGATCATGTACTTGCGGAAGTTGGTGCAGCCGTCGGCCAGCAGCACGATCGACGAAAGCACATTGTGGATCATCAGGGGCTTGTAGACGTTCATCTCGAGGAAGCCGCCGGCGCCGCCGAAGCCCACCGCCACGTCGTTGGCCATCACCTGCACCGCGAGCATCGTGAGCGCCTCGGCCTGCGTGGGGTTGACCTTGCCCGGCATGATCGAGGAACCCGGCTCGTTCTCGGGCAGGATCAGTTCCGCGAGGCCCGCCCGAGGCCCGCAGGCCAGCAGTCTTATGTCGTTCGCGATCTTGAAGAGCGAGCCCGCGAGCGTCCGCAGCGTGCCCGAGAGCTGCACCAGCGCATCGTGCGAGCCCATGACCGTGAACTTGTTGGGCGCCGATTCGAACGGCAGGCCTGTCAGCGTCGCGATCTCCGCCGCCGCCGCCTCGGCAAAGCCGGGAGCGGCATTGATGCCCGTGCCGACCGCCGTGCCGCCCAGCGCCTGCAGGTAGACGCTCTTCAGAGCGTCGTCGAGGCGCAGAAGATTGTCGTCGAGCAGGCCGACGTAGCCCGACCATTCCTGGCCCAGCGTGATCGGCGTCGCATCCTGCAAGTGCGTGCGGCCGATCTTCACGATGTCCATCCACGCCCGGGCCTTGAGATGGAGCGCATCGCGTAGTGCCTTCACCGACGGGATGAGCTGCCTGGTCGTCTCGACGGCGGCGGCGATGTACATGGCCGCCGGGAAATTGTCGTTCGACGATTGCGACATGTTGACGTGATCGTTGGGATGCACCGGCTTCTTGGAGCCCAGCGGCTGCCCCGCGATCTGGCTGGCGCGATTTGAGATCACCTCGTTCACGTTCATGTTGAACTGCGTGCCGCTGCCGGTCATCCAGACATGCAACGGGAACATATCGCGGTGCCGGCCGGCCAGGATCTCGTCGCACGCCTGCACGATCAGCTTGTGCACGTCGGCCGGAAGGCGCCCGCTCGCCAGGTTGACGTTGGCGCAGGCCTTCTTCAGCACCGCATAGGCGCCGATCATCTCGCGCGGCATCAGGTCCTTGCCGATGCTGAAATGCTCGATCGAGCGCTGGGTCTGCGCGCCCCACAATTTGTCGGCGGGCACGGCAATTTCGCCCATGCTGTCGACTTCCTTGCGCGTGTCCATGATTTGGGCTCCCCTGCAGGCGATGCGTACACTCGTTTTGCTGCCCGGCTTCATGTGCGATGCCGATCTCTGGACGGATATGGTGCCTGATCTCCAGAAAATCAGCCATCTGCACTACGGCAACGTCTATCAGGACGACACGCTCGAAGGCATGGCCCGGCGCGTGCTCTCCGAAGCGCCCGAGAAATTCGTGCTGGTCGGCTTCTCGATGGGCGGCTTCGTGGCACGCGTGCTCACCCTCATGGCGCCGGAAAGAGTAACAGGCGTTGCTTTCGTGGCGACCTCTGCGCGCGAATACACGATGGAAGAACGCGAGCGCCGCCAGCAGGGTTTCCTGCCGGGCAACCGGCCGAAGGCCAACGGCAACGCGCTGGGCCTCCATCCCGACCGCGACCGCGATCCCGTGCTGCTCGACCGGCTGCGCGGCATGCAGCGGCGCCTGGGACCTGAGGTGCGCAAACGCCAGTCGGCGCTGATCCGCAAGGATGGCTACGCCGACCTGCAGCGCATCGCCTGCCCCGCCGTCGTGATCGCGTGTCGCCAGGATCGCCTGCGCACGCTCGCGGAGACCGAGCGCATGGCCGAGAACCTGCCGCAGGCCCGCTTCGAGGTGATCGAGGACTGCGGCCACATGGCGCCGCTCGAGAAGCCGCACGAGCTGGCAGAGAGGCTCGCCAACTGGATCGAACGCGCGGGCCTGTAGGCGCCGCGGCCAGCCGTTTTCCCCGATTACAAGCAACCCAGCATCCAGCCCGCCGGATGTTTGCAATGAATTCAAGGCCTTACACCGCCGGCGCCCGAACCAAAAACGGGTGAAAACGGGCGAGAGTCGCCGCCAAAACGGTCGAGTATGCGTACGCCCTCTCAAGCATGGTCAGCTCTCCTGCGTGATGTTGGGCATCACCCTAAGAGCGTTTGCGCGAATCTCGCATTACGGTCGTTATATGAGACATAACGTTGGCCGGCCTGAAACGGACGGCTCTCAAGAGTCGCCGAGCGAGACTTGCGGAAGGCCGCCGCAGGACAAATCCTAAGGCGCGAAGATGTTCTTGCGCACGATCGCGTGCACACCCCAATTGCCGTCGACGACCTGCGTCACGCCGAAGTCGACGGCGATCGATATCAGGCTGATCGCCTCGTCCTCGGTGAGCTTCTTCGCGGTCATCAGGAAGCGCCGCATCTTGCGGAACGCATCACGCATCGCGCCGTCGACGGAAGACTTCTGGAAGATGTCCGCCTGCGCCGTGGCGCCTAAGTCGGCGAGATAGTTCGGATAGCTGAAGCCCTGCAGCACCCATTCGGTCGCGGTCTCGATCATTGGGAAGTCGACCGCTTCGAGCGGCGTGCCCGCAAGCGCGGCCTTCTTGTGCAGGACCAACTGGAACGTGCCGGTGAGCGAGCATTCGATCGCCGTGCCACAGAGTTCCGAGTCGCCCTGCGAGGCATGCGGATCGCCGACCGACAGAAGCGCGCCCGGCACCGCCACCGGATAATAGACCGACGCACCCTTGCCGATGCGCCAGTTGTCGATGTTGCCGCCGGTGTAGGACGGCGGCACCGAGTTCACGTCGTCGGCCTCCTTGGGGGCGAGGCCCATCACGCCGAAGTGCGGCCGGATCGGCACGCGCACGCCCTTCAGCACGTCCCACTTGCGTTCGGTCTTGGCGTGGTCGACCGGCAGGCCGGGATAGTCGATCGTCGGATGCGCGACGCCGAACGGATCGACCACCGTCGGCCACTTGAACGAATAGACGGCCTTGGCCCAGTCGCGCTCGCCGGTGGCATCGACCTCGTAGATCGTCACGACCTCGCGTTTCTCGCCCGTCAGGAAGTCGTTGTAGTGGTAGCCCCAGTTGGCGGCAGCATTGCTGCCGAAGCACAGCCCCTTGAACTTGGGATTGGCCGACGGTCGCGGCACGACGTCGAGAATGCGCACTTCGAGGATGTCGCCCGGCTCCGCGCCGCGCACGAACACCGGACCGGTGCAGATGTGCACACCCAGCCCCTTGCCGTCGCCCTCGCCGGCGCCACGGCGGAAGACGCCCTTCTTGTCCCTGGTCCACAGGTAGACGCTCTCAGCGCCTGGATCGCCGTTGATCATGCGCTCGTGATCGTCGCTCGCCTGGTGGGTCAGCGCCTCGATGGTGATCACGTCGCCGGGATCGACCTCGACCTGCGGCTTCAGGTTTTTGCTGAAGTAACCCCAGTGCACCGTGTCGGCATTCGCCGGCAGATGATGATGCTTGCCGCTCGATACACGCTTCAGCGGTCCTGTTGGCGTGCCCGCAATCAAGCTCCCGGCAAAGCGGCTCTTCAGGAACGATCGCCGCTCGCGCGCCATGTCTTCCTGGAACGTCGCCAGATGCGCCTCGAAGGCGGGACAGGTCGGATCGTCGCCTCGGCACATCGTCCTCTCCTCAGCGCTTGGCCAGCAGGTCGATCTCGACCATCGCCTTGCGCGCGAGGCCCGTGACGCCGATGCAAGTGCGCGCCGGCCGCCGGTCTTTCGGGAAATAGCTGGCGTAGATCTCGTTCATCTTCGGGTAGTTCGCCTCGAAGTCCGTGATGTAGACGCGCGCACAGATCACATGCTCGAGGCCGAGCTTCAGCCCGGCGAGCACGATCTTGAGGTTCTCCATCACGCGCACGGTCTGGCTCTCGATGTCCGGCGCGAGCGGCCGCGAATCGTCGTCCGGATAAGTCGGCATCTGGCCGGTGACGAAGATCCAGCCGTCGACCTCGACGGCATGGCTGAACGGGGCCACCGGCGTCGGCGCGCCAGGCGCCATGAAGAAAAGCGGTGCACTCATTCTTGCTTGTCCTCCCTGTCCCAGAGGATCGCAGCAAGAGCTATGCCACGCTACATCCGCCCGCCGTCGACGACGAAGTTCTGCGCCGAGATCAGGCGGCTGTCGTCGGACGCCAGGAACAGCGCCATGCGCGCGACGTCGGCGGGGTAGACCTTCTCCTTCAGCACCTGCGCCTTCATCAGGTCGGCCTCGGACTCCGGCGTCAGCCAGAGATCGATCTGGCGCTGGGTCATGATCCAGCCGGGCGTGATCGCGTTCAGGCGAATATTGTCGGGACCAAGGTCGCGCGCGAGACCGCGCGTCATGCCGATCACGGCGGCCTTGGCCGACTGATAGACCGAGAGCCGCGGCGTCATCGTGTGATAGCTCACCGAACTGAAGTTCACGATCGAGCCGCCGCCCGCCTTCTTCATGCCGGGCACCACGGCCTGGATGGCGAAGTAGGCATGGCGAAGGTTCACGGCCATGCGCTCGTCCCAGAATTCGGGCGTCACGTCGGCGATGTCGTGACGGTCGTCGCGCGCGGCATTGTTGATCAGCGCGGTGATGGCGCCGTGCTTGCCCGCGATCTGCTCGATTGCCGCCTGATAGGCCTTCACGTCCCGGATGTCGCACTTGATGAAGGTCGCGCCGGTTTTCTTGGCGACCGCAGTCGATGCCGCTTCGTCTATATCGACGAAACCCACTTTCGAGCCCTGCGCCGCGAAATGCTCGACGATGGCGGCACCGATGCCCGAGCCACCGCCCGAGACGAAGACCGACTTATCCTTGAGGCTGGGGTAGGACGCGAACGACGGCATGGCGTTTCCTCATTCTTCTTTTTCGACACGAAAGACGATCTCCCCGGAGAGCGTTGCCCCGGCGTCGAGATGCGTACGGCCGACCCGGCCGTTGGCGTGGCTGACCGGCTCGACGCAGAAGTAGGGCTTCCCGGGCGGCACGTAGATCACGGCGTGGCGGAAGATGACCGACGTTTCGAGGACAACGCGCAACTTGCGGCTCGGCCAGCGGATCGTGGCACGTCCGTCCCAGCCGTCGAAGCCGTTGTCGAGAGTCACTTCGTTCACGTTGCGCGACTTGCTGAAGTCGAAGGCCGGCGGCACCACGATGCGCGCGATCGGCAGCACCTCCGCGTCGGTGCGCCAGACCGCTTCGGTGCGTGTCTGCAGTTCAGTGTCCGCCTCGCGCACGAAGAAGGGATGCAGGCCGATGCCGGCGGGCACGGCATGGTCTTCGAGATTGTCGAGCGCCAAGACAATCGTCAGGCGATCGGCCTCGAGACGATAAGTCTGGCGTGCCCGATAGCGGAACGGCCAGCCGCCACTTTCGCCATCGCGCGCGTGCTCGTAGGCGATCTCCGCGCTATGTGCGTCGGAGCGGACGACCTGCCAGGCGTGAGACCAGCCATCGCCGTGCATGGGATGGTTCACGCCGGGCCAGTTCTGCTTGAGATGAAAGGTCTTGCCCTCGAAGACGAGCTGGCCATCCTTGATGCGATTGGAGAACGGCACCAGCGGATAGGCCGAGCCGTTGTTTCCCCTGCCGGAATGCCGGTCTGCCTCGGGCATCTGCCGCAACAGGTCGTGGTTGCCCGCCGCGAAACGCGCGATCGCACCGCCGGCCGACGGCGCGAGATCGACCGCGAGTTCGCCTGTTCTCAACGACAAAAGAGTCATAGGCTGCTCTACCATACCGGCGCGATAATTGCAGAAGCCGGTCTGACACTGCGTCCGAGGGGGACCCGATGACCGACGATTTCAACGCCAAGTGGGAAGCAAGCCGCCGCCGCGTTCTGGCCGGCATGGGCGCCGTGGGTGCCAGCCTCATCGCCAGCAACGCGTTCGCCCAGGCCGACGGGCCGTGGGCCACGCCGCCCAAGAGCAAGGTCGATCGCCTCAACTTCGTCGTCTGGACCTACGGCGACATCTACACGAAGATCGCCAAGCGCTTCCAGGACGACTGGGGCGTGCCGGTCGACTCGACGATCTCCTCCTTCAACGATCATCCGCCCAAGCTCGCGGCCATGTACGCCGCCGGCGAGAAGATCGACGTCTCGCAGTCCTCGCCCTTCTCGTTCCCGAACTTCGTGGCCCAGGGACTGGTCGAGCCGCTCGACGATCTGCCGGGCGCCAAGGAATACGCCGCCGACTTCACCGCCTTCACCAAGCAGGTTGCCACCGTGAACGGCAAGCTGATGGGCCTGCCGTACTTCGCGACTTCCTGGGTGTGGAACTACTACAGCGAGATGCTGGAGAAGCTGAAGATCGACAAGCCGATGTCGAGCTACGACGAGCTGATCGAGCACTGCGTGAAGGCCAAGAAGGACGGCGTCTCGCGCTATCCCATCCTGTGGATCGCGGGCGTCGGCCTCGAGCAGCTGCCGGGCACCTGGTACCAGATGACCTGGAACAAGGGCGGCACCTTCTTCGACAAGCAGGGCAACCACATGCTGGGCGCGGGCTCGATCGCGCGCGAGACTCTCAAGTGGTGGGCCAACACCTTCGAGAAGGGCCTCGACATCGCCGATCCCGAATCGCTCAAGGTCCAGTTCACCTCGGGCGCCAAGGCGTTCGGCGCCGGCAAGAACCTCTATCGCGGCCCGAGCCATCACTACGGCCTCAACATCTGCAACGATCCGGCGCAGTCGCCGATCGCGGGCAAGGTGAAGGTGCTGGGCTCGCCCGGCGACGGCAAGACGATCGCCGACGCGCACGTCTACTTCATCACCACGGCCAACCGGAACAAGGAATGGGCGTGGAAGCTGCTGCAGTATCTCGGCGGCAAGACCAAGGACGGCCAGTACTCCCAGGCCATCAGCCTCGCCAAGGATGCGATGCTGGGCTCGGGCTACCAGTCGGTGATGAACAGCGACGCGATCAAGACCGGCTGGGCGCCGTGGGGCGACGTGCCGGAGATCCTGAAGATCTGGGACAAATCGGCCTATATCGGCGAGGTCTGCTCGTCGATCTATCAGCCCTGGCATTTCCCCTGGACCGACCAGCTCAACATCGAGGTCCAGAAGTGCCTGACCGGCCAGATCACGGCCGACGCCTGCTGCGACAACCTGATCAAGGGCATCGCCGACGCCAAGCGCAAGGTCTGACGCCCTGACCGTCGAGGCACAAGAGATCGTCCTGACCAGGGTCCGCAGGCCCTGGTTCCGGCGCGAGATGTCGGCCGGCACGTTCGCCTTCGTGATGAACGTACCGACGCTGATCTGCCTCGCTCTCGTGCTCGCCTATCCCGTCGTCTACGCGGGCTATCTCTCGGTACATCGGGTTGGCCTGGGCCAGCTGCGCAGCGGCAACTTCGCCTTCAACGGCTGGGACAACTACAGCCGGCTGCTCGAGGACCCGCTGTTCTGGACGGCGGTCAAGAACACGCTGCTGTTCACGGTCGTTACCGTCACCAGCGAGATCGTGCTGGCCGTCGCGATTGCACTGCTGATCAACCAGACCAGCGTGTGGACGTCGCGCGTCACGCGCTTTCTCATCCTGCTGCCCTATGCCATCCCGCCGATCGCCAACGGTCTGATCTGGACGTTCCTCTACAGTTTCCAGTTCGGCTTTCTCAACCGCATCCTGTTCAGCCTGGGCGTGATCAGCGATCCGGTGAACTGGGCGGGCAATCCCGACACCGCGCTGTATGCGGTGGCCGTGCCCTATATCTGGCGCACGCTGCCGTTCGCGATCATTTTGGTGCACGCGGCCCTGCAGGGTATTCCGCGCGAGCTCTACGAGCAGGCCGCGATCGACGGCGCCAACGCGTGGCATCGCTTCACCAGGATCACCCTGCCGATGCTGCGCCAGATCATCGCCATCATCCTGGTCCTGCGCACCGCGTTCGCCTTCACCGTGTTCGAGGAGATCCTCGCCATCACCCAGGGCGGGCCGGGCGACGCCACCTGGGTCGCGGCCTGGTACAGCTACAAGATCACCTTCGCGCCGCCAAACAACTTCGGCATGGGCGCGGCCTCGTCCTACGTGCTGGCGGCGATGATCGGCGTCATGGCCTGGGTCTACATGCGCTTCGTGTTCAGGCGGGTGACGCTCTGATGTTCGCCACCACGCGCTCCGCCCGCTTCCTCCTGCACCTCGCCAACCTGCTGGCGATCGTGTTCATCCTGCTGCCCGTCGTAGCCACGGCGATCGGCGCGCTGCAGTCGGAGAAATCGCTGCAGGCCGACACCCGCCGCGTGCTGCCGGCGGAATACACGCTCGACAACTTCGCCCTGATCCTGAGCGGCGGCGCGCAGAAGGGCCGCATCTTCGAGCAGGCGACGTACCTGCCGGAGAACATCAAGCATTTCTACGCGGCCTTCTCGAACTCGGTGATCGTGTCGCTGTCGGTCACCTTCCTCACCCTGCTGTTCGGCTCGCTCTCGGCCTACACGATCGCCCGCCAGCGCTTTCGATGGACCCTGTTTCTGATGCAGGCCAACATCGCCGCGCGCTTCGTGCCGGTGATCACGCTGATGATCCCGCTCTATGTCGTGATGCGATCGATCGGCCAGCTCAATTCGCTGGGGGGCGTCATCATCGCCGAGACGGGCTTCCTGCTGCCCTACGCGATCCTGATCCTGGCACCCTATTTCGACACGATCCCGGGCGAGCTCGAGGAGGCCGCCCGCATCGACGGCTGCACGCGCTTCGGCGCGTTCTTCCACATCGTACTGCCGCTCGCCACGCCCGCGCTCGCGGCCTGCGGTGTGATCGTGTTCATCGTGTCATGGCACGAGCTCCTGATCCCGCTGATCCTGAACGCGCGACCGGACTTCATGACGCTGCCCGTCGTGATCGCGAGCCTCGTGGGCGACGTCCACGTCTTCTTCAACCTGATGATGGCGATCTGCCTTCTCGCGCTCGCGCCCACCGTGGTGCTGGTAATCCTGCTGCAGAAATACATCGTCGAGGGACTCGCCGCGGGAGCGGTCAAGGGATGAGCGTCGTCCGGCTCGTACTTGCGCTGACTCTTGCGCTGATACCTGTCGCAAGTTTCGCAGCACCATCGCCCGAGGAGATCATCGACGGCTTTTTCGGTCCCAGCCCTCCGCCAAAACGCGCCGACTTCTACACCGGCGAGATGAAGCGCCAATATTCGGAGGAGCCGACCGTCGGCCAGATGCTGCTGCCCGGCAAACACTACACCGCCCGCCGGCTCGCCAACTCGCCGGCCGCTGCGCCGGTCTATATCGTGACGATCGACAATGGCCACGAAAAGATCGACTGGATCGCTTCTTTCGTGCGGGAAGGCGGCATGCTGAAGCTCGCGGCCGCGCGCCCCTCGAATGACAAGGCGGACAGCCGGCGCTAAAAGAGCGCTTCATCCAAGAAAACGAGGAAACGCGTCATGTCGTCGAATATGCTGAAAAAGCGCCTCAAGGAAGGCAAGGCCTGCGTTTGCGGCTGGCTCGCTATCCCGAACGGCTTCTCCGCCGAGGTCATGGCGCAGTGCGGCTGGGACGCCGTCACCGTCGACATTCAGCACGGCGTGCAGGACTACCAGTCGATGGTCACCTGCTTCCAGGCGATGGACAAGTATCCGATCACACCGCTGGTGCGCGTGCCGTGGAACGAACCCGGCATCATCGGCAAGGTGCTGGACGGCGGCGCCTGGGGCGTGATCTGCCCGATGGTGAACACCGCCGCCGAAGCCCGGGCGCTGGTCTCCTATTCGCTCTATCCGCCCAAGGGCAAGCGCTCGAACGGCCCGATCCGCGCCGGCGCCTACGGCGAGGCCACGCCCTATCAGGCGACGGCCAACGACGAAGTGCTGATCATCCCGATGATCGAGACGCAGGAAGCGATCGACAATATCGACGCCATCCTCGACGTGCCGGGCGTGAGCGGCATCTATGTCGGCCCCTCCGATCTCGGCCTGTCGCTCGGCCTGGTGCCGAAGCTCGACCGCGAGGAGCCGCAGGTTCTCAAGATCTACGAGAAGCTCACGACCGCGTGCAAGAAGCGCGGCCTGTTCGCCGGCATCCACAACGGCACGCCGACCTACGCCGCGCGCGCCTTCGCCATGGGCTTCCAGCTCTGCACGATCGCCAACGATTCAGGCCTGCTCGCGCAGGCCGCCAAGGCCGCCGTCAACGGCTTCCGCAAGGAAGTGGGCGCAAGCGCCGACAAGTGAGCGCCCACGGCGCTCATCCCGAGCCGTTGCGAGAGATCTAGCTGGCACGCGGTTTGCTCCTCCGTCGGAAAATCAACCGGCGGAGGAAGCCATGAGCGGTCTAGGCGGTCTCAACAAGGCACCCGATGGCGTCGTCATCGGGCTGGTGCAGATTCAGAACCCGACCGTCGTCACGCCGGAAGATCTCGCGCGCCAGACCAGCCGCATCTGCGAGCTGGTGGGCAAGGCCCGGCGAAACATGGCGACCATGGACCTGGTCGTTTTCCCAGAATATTCGCTGCACGGCCTGTCGATGGACATCAATCCCGCAATCATGTGCCGGATGGACGGGCCCGAGGTCGAGCATTTCCGCGGCGCCTGCATCGCCAATGACATCTGGGGCTGCTTCTCCATCATGGAGTTCAATCCCCACGGCAATCCGTTCAACACCGGCCTGATCATCGACAACAAGGGGGAGATCAAACTCTATTACCGGAAGATGCACCCTTGGGTGCCGGTCGAGCCGTGGGAGCCGGGCGATTTGGGCATTCCCGTGTGCGACGGACCGAACGGCTCCAAGATCGCGCTGATCATCTGCCACGACGGCATGTTCCCCGAGATGGCGCGAGAGAGCGCCTATCGCGGCGCCAACATCATGATCCGCACGGCGGGCTACACCGCGCCGATCCGCCAGAGCTGGCACTTCACCAACCAGTCGAATGCCTTCTGCAACCTGATGTACACGGCGTCGGTGTGCCTCGCAGGCTCCGACGGCTCGTTCAACTCGATGGGCGAAGGCATGATCGTGAACTACGACGGCACGCCGCTGGTCACCGGCAACGGCATTCCCGACGAGATCATCACCGCCGAGGTGCGGCCGAAATTATGCGACGAGGCCCGCATTCATTGGGGCGTCGAGAACAATATCTACCAGTTCGGCCATCGCGGTTACGTCGCGGTGAAGGGCGGCGCGCGCGACTGCCCCTACACCTACATGACCGATCTCGCCGCGGGCCAGTACGAACTGCCGTGGGAACGCCAGGTGAAGGTGACCGACGGCACGAGCTGCGGCTTCAAGGCACCCACACGGCTCTTCAAGCCGGTGCCGACGACACTCGTGCCGAAGAAGCTCGCCGCCGAGTAGCTATTCCTTGTGCGCCGTATGCCAGCGCAGCATGCGGCGCTCGACCAGCGAGATCACGCCGAAGAACAGCGCCGAGAAGACCGAGCCCACCACGATCGTGGCGTAGAGCAGCGGCGAGTCGAAGTTGAACGTGGCCTGCAGGATCAGCGCGCCGATGCCCTGGGTCGAGCCGATCCACTCGCCCACGATCGCGCCGATCACCGCCGTCGACGCCGCGATCTTCAGCGCCGAGAACAGGTACGGGAGCGCGTTGGGCACGCGGATGCGCAGGAACACCTCGCTCTGCCGCGCCGACAGGATGCGCATCAACTCGAGCTGCTCGGGCCGCACGTCGCGCAGGCCGCGCGTCATGTTCACCAGGGTCGGGAAGAAGCAGATGATCGCCGCCACCGCGATCTTGGGCTCCATGCCGTTGCCCAGCAGCAAAACGAGGATCGGCGCCTTGGCCACGACCGGGATGGAATTGATCATGACGGCGACGGGGAACATCGCCTCCTCCACCGTCTTGCGCCAGACGAAGACGGTGGCCACGACGACGGCCGCCAGGTTGCCCAGCGCAAAGCCCAGGATCGACTCGATCGCGGTTGGCAGCAGGTTGGCCATGAGGATGCCGAAGCGGTCGTACAGCACCGCGGCGACCGCCTGCGGCGACGGCGCGATGAAGGGCTTGATGTCGAACAGCTCGATCGATTCCGACCAGGCGTAGAGCAGCGCGACCACCGCCACGATCGGCAGCAGGCGGCGGCGCCAGGCGAGATAGCGTCGCCGCTGGCGGAAGCGCGCCTCGCCCTCGGCGTCGGCCGCGAATGCATCGGCCATCAGCAGGTCTCCAGGACGCGGCGCAGGTGGCCCGCGAGCGCGGTGAATTCAGGCGTCTCGCGCTGTCCTAGATGGCGCGGCATCGGCAGGGTCACGGGCACCAGCTCGCGGACCCGGCCCGGCCGCGCCGCCAGCAGCAGGACCTGCTGGCCCAGGAACGCCGCCTCGTAGATCGAGTGGGTCACGAACACGATCGTCGTACCGGTCGAGCTCCAGACCTGCAGCAACTCCTCGTTCAACCGGTCGCGCGTGATCTCGTCGAGCGCGCCGAACGGCTCGTCCATCAGCAGCAGCCGCGGCCCCGAAACCAGCGCGCGCGCGATCGCCACCCGCTGGCGCATGCCGCCCGACAGCTCGTGGGGATAGGCCGTCTCCCAGCCGTTCAACCCGACGAGCTCCAGCAGCTGCTGCGGCGTGCGGGCGCCGGGCAAAGCCTTGCCGCCTCCGACCTCCAGAGGCAGCGTGACGTTGTCCAGCACCGTGCGCCACGGCAGCAACGCGGGATCCTGGAAGACGAAACCGATCTCGCGCTTCAGCCGTGCCGAGGAAGGCGTGCCGCCGAACACCGCGACGCGACCGCCGCTGGGCGCGATCAGGTCGGCCATGACGCGCAGCAACGTCGATTTTCCGCAGCCAGACGGTCCCAGCAGGGTGAGGAAGCTGCCGCGCGGGATTGTGAGGTCGATCCTGTCGAGCGCCGTCACGGTGCCGCGCTCGGTCGTGAAGCGGACGCTCACCCCCTCGCAGGAGACGGCGGTTTCAGCCAACGGCTGCTTCGCTCACGACAGCCGCTTCGCTGACGGGATCTCCGGCAATGCGCGTGTGCCACATCACGCGCGGCTGGGTCATGTCGAACGGCGTGGCCTGGTGCAGCAGGCAGCGATTGTCCCAGATCACGACGTCGCCCGGCCGCCAGTCGTGGTGATAGAGGCGCGGCGGCTGGCAGGCGAAATCGATCAGCTCCTGCAGGAGCTCGCTCGACGCTTCCGGCGTCAGGCCCGGGATGTCATGGGCATGGCGGCCGATCAGCAGCGACTTGCGCCCGGTGTCGGGATGCACTTTGACCAGCGGCCGCAGCACATCCTCGTCACCCGCGAAGCCCAGCTTGCGGTAATCCTCCGTGTCCTTCTTCGGTCGATGGCCGATCTTTGCCTGGCTGTAGTGCAGCGAATGATAGGCCTTGAGGGGCGCGATCCTGGCGCGCATCGCGTCGTCGAGCGCGTCGTAGGCCGCCCGCATGTCGGCCCAGCCGGTGTGACCGCCGATCGTCGGCACCACCTCGGCGCTGAACACCGCCCCTTTGGCCTGGATCGGCTTGAACGTGCTGTCGGCGTGCCAGCCCTCGTTACCTTTGAGAATCTTCACGACGTCGTCGCCCGCATCCGCCTCCAGGCGCAGGGTGCCGTCCTCGCGCACGTTGCTCACCGGTCCCATCTCGAATTCCAGTGGACCGAAGCGCTTGGCGAAGGCGATCTGCTCGTCCTTCTTCAGATACTGGCCGGGAAAGATCAGCAGGGCGTATTTCAGCCAGGTGTCGTGCAGGGCTTTCCACGTAGCCTGGTCGATCTCGGGGAGCTTGATCCCGGTGACGACGGCGCCGAAGGACGCGTCGAGCGGCTTGACGTCGAATGACAATGCCATTGGAGCCTCGATTTGGTCCGTCTCTTGCTGCACTCTATCGTGGTCGTCGCAGGCCACACAATCGGGGAGGACTGAAAATGCGCCGCCGCACACTGCTCACGGGAGCTGCCGCCACTGCCGCTGCGGCCGCAACCCTCCTGCCGTCGGGCGGCTTCGCCCAGGCCAAGACACAGACCGTGAATCTCCAGCTCGGCTGGCTCGCCTCCAACAACAATATCGGCGAGGTGATGGCCAAGCACATGGGCTACTACGAGGAAGAGAAGCTGAACGTCGTCATCCAGCCCGGCGGCCCCAGCATCGATGGCGTGGCGATCGTGGCCTCTGGCCGCTGCGAGGTGGGCCAGATCTCGTCCAGCCCCTCGCTGATGCTGGCGGCCTCGCAGAAGATCCCGGTGAAATGCTTCGCGACCGAGCTGCAGCAGCACCCCTACGCCTTCTTCTCCCTCGCCAAGAAGCCGATCCGTTCGGCCAAGGACATGGTCGGCAAGAAGATCGGCATCCAGGCCACCGGCAAGATTTTGCTATCTGCGCTGCTCAAGAAGAACGGAATCGCGGAGAAGGACGTCGAGATCGTGATCATCGGCTCGGAGATGACACCGCTGCTGACCGGCCAGGCCGACGCGGTCACCGGCTGGGTAACGAACACGTCGGCGCTGAAGCCACTGGGCGCCGAGCGCGTCGACCTGCGCCTGTGGGATGCCGGCGTGCAGCTGTACGCCCTGCCGATGTATGCGACCAAGGACACGATCGAGAAGAAGCCCGCGATGCTGGCGGCCTTCCTGCGCGCCACGGCGCGCGGCTGGGCGGCGGCACGCGCCGAGCCCGAGAAGGCCGTCGACTTCCTGGTCAAGGAATATCCCAACTTCAAGCGCGACGATGAGGTCGAGGGCGTGAAGGCGCTGCTGCCGTTCGGCTTCAACGCCAACACCAAGGCCAATGGCTGGGGCTCCTTCGATCCGAAGGTCTGGCAGGACCAGATCACGCTCTACGACGAGCTGAAGCAATTCACGGCCGGCGCGCCCAAGCTCGACGACGTGATCACCACGTCGATCCTCGACGCCACCAAGGACGTGCGAGCGAAGATCGGCTGATGATATTGCACAATGCCACGCTGCCGGATGGCAGCCGGCACGACATCGAGATCGAGGACGGCCGGGTCGCCGCCTTCCATCCGCCATCGCCGGGTGAGTCCGCCGGGCTCGTCCTGCCGCCGCTGATCGACGGCCACATCCATCTCGACAAGACCTTGCTCGGCCTCCCCTGGGTTCCCAACCAGGCCGAAGGCAACGCCGTCGCCGACCGCATCGAGGCCGAGCGCAAGGTGCGCGCCGAACGCACGGTTTCGGAGACGGAGACCGGGGCCAATCTGGTGAAGCAGATCGTCGCCAGCGGTACGCTGCATATGCGTTGCCACGTCGACATCGACAACCAGCTTCGGCTGCGGAACCTGCGCGCGATTCTCGAGGTGCGTGAGCGTTTCCGCGACCTGGTCACCATCGAGATCGTGGCCTTCCCGCAAAGCGGCGTCGCCCGTTCGCCCGGCACGGCGAAGCTCCTCGAGGAAGCGATCGCGCAAGGTGCGGACCTGGTGGGCGGTCTCGATCCCGTCGGCATCGACGGCGATCTCGACGGCCACCTCGGCACCATCTTCGGCATTGCAAGCAGACGTGGCGTCGGCCTCGACATCCATCTGCACGACGGCGGCGAAGGCGGCTTGGCGCAGGTCGTAGCCATCGCCCAGCGCACCAAAGCGCTCGGCCTCAACGGCCGGGTCGCGATCAGTCACGCCTTCGCGCTGGGATCCGTGTCGAAGGAACTGACGCTCAGCACCGCCGACCTGTTGGCCGACGCCGGCGTCGCGATCATGAGCCACGGGCCCGGCGCGGGCACCATGCCGCCGGTCAAGCTGCTCAAGGAACACGGCGTCGAGGTGTTCAGCGGCTCCGACAATATTCGCGATGCGTGGTCGCCCTTCGGCAATGGCGACATGCTGGAACGCGCCATGATGGTGGGCTATCGCGCCAACTTCCGGCACGACCATGAACTGCTGCTGGCCTTCGAGATGGTGACCGCCGCGCCCGCGCGCGTGCTCAAGCTCAAGAACTATGGCCTCAAGGTCGGCGGCCCCGCCGATCTGGTCGTGGTCGACGCGGGCTCCGTCCCCGAGGCGGTGGCCACGCGCCCCCGCCGCAAGCTGGTGATGAAGGCCGGCCGCGTCGTCGCGCGCGACGGCGCACTGGTCTGATCAGGCCGCCCTCGCAGCCTCCACGAGCGTCCACTTCTTCACCACCGGCAGCACTTCCTTCGCGAACAGCTTCAGGCCGCGCTCGGAGATCTCGTAGGGCGTGCCGCCAAAGCGGAACGCCACGTTCATCTCGAAGTCGCCTAGCAGCTTCCGCCGCGCCTCGAGCCCGCGCAGGATCTTGTCGGGCGTGCCCCAGGAAGCGGCCTGCATGAAGCCGGTGATCGCGCCTTCGATGCCGCCGCCCTTGCGCGCGAGATCGGCCTTCTGCTGGTAGGAGTCGTAGCCCTTCACGGTCTTGAAGTGCTCGCCCAGGAATTCGTAGTGGTAGAAATTGCTCTCCACGAACTTGCCCTGGTAGCGGCGCGCTTCGTCCTCGATGTCCGCGGCGTCCGGCCCGCAGACGCAGAACTCGGTGAGCATCACCGTCGGCGCCGCCGTGCCATGGTACTGCCGGTGCAGCGCGCGGCCCCGCTCGATCATCGGCGCGCGCATTTCCCACGGTCGGTCGGCGAACATCACCATATGGGCGCCGAGCTTGGCCGCCGAGTCGATCGAATCCTCGCTCGACGCCACGGCATAGATGCGGCCGTCGAAGGAATGCTGCGGGCGCGGCCGGATCTCGATGCGTGGCTGCTTGTAGTACTTGCCGTTGCCTTCCATGAAGCCGGTCCTGAGCGCCTCGACGATCATCGGCGCCGCCTCGTCGAAGCGGCCGCGCGATTCATCCATGCTGAGACGGAAGGCATTGAACTCGCGCCGCGCCAGGCCGCGCCCCATCCCGAGCCGCAATCTGCCCTTGCTCAGCATGTCGAGCACGGCCGCATTCTCCGCGACCCGCAACGGATCGTGCCACGGCAGGATGACCGCCGCCGTGCCGACGTCGATGTTCGGACAAAGCGCCGTCAAATGCGTCATGAGGGCGAGATTGTCGGGCACGAAGGAGTAGTCGTTGAAGTGATGCTCGGCCGACCACAGGCAGTCGAAGCCGCTGTCGGCGGCGATCCGCGCCAGCCTGATCTCCTCGTCCCATACGCGCTGATCGGGGCAGTTCTCCCAGCCGTAGCTGGCGAACACCATCATCATGCCGACGTCCATGGCACATCCTCCGATTTTCGTTATTGAGGAAATGCTTTCACGGCGGGCGCCGGGCCGCAAGCGGGCCTCGCTTCCGCACCGCAGATGGCGTATGGGATCGCCCGTATTTTCTGGCGAATCAACGGGACAGTTCGACAATGGCTTCGCGTCAGGCCGTGCTCGGCATGGAGCGCGCCTCCTTCTTCTACGGCTCCAGCCGTGTGTTCGAGAACGTGTCGTTCCTGCTGGACGGCGCGCGCACGGCTCTGGTCGGCGAGAACGGCGCGGGCAAGTCGACCCTGCTGAAATGCCTCGGCGGCCTGCTCGAACTCAACGCCGGGCAGGTAATCCGCTCGCGAGGCCTGCGCGTCGGGACCCTGCCGCAGGACATTCCCGAAGGCCTGGCCGGCCGTCCGGTGCGCGACGTGCTAGGCGATGCGCTGGTGCGCGGTGGCATCGGCGACGACCTGTGGCGCATCGACGTCCTGGCCGACGAGATCGGCGTGTCGCAGGAGACCCTCGACAAGCCGTTCGGCACCCTGTCCGGCGGCTGGCAGCGCCTCTTGCTGATCGCGGGCGCAGCGCGCCTCGAGGAGCCCGACATGCTGATCCTCGACGAGCCCACCAACCATCTCGACCTCGCCAACATCAATACGCTCGAGCGCTGGCTCCTGACGGACTTCACGGTGCCGATGCTGATCGTCAGCCACGACCGCGAGTTCCTCGACCGCGTGACCGAGCGCACGCTCTTTCTGCGCGCCGACGGCGTGCATGCCTTCAAAACGAAGTTCACCACCGCGCGCGAAGAGCTGCTGCGCCGCGACGCCACGGCGGCCGCGCGCGCCGAGCTCGAGGAAAAGGAGATCAAGCGGCTCGAAGCCGCAGCCGCACGGTACAAAGTGTGGGCGGTCAAGAATCCCGACCTCAACCGGCGCAAGAGCGCGATCGAGACCCGCATCGCGCGGATCGAGACCGACCGCACCCAGACCTACGTGGCGCGCGAACGCAGGCTGGAACTGGCCGACGGCGACATCGACGCCAAGGTGGCGCTCAGACTGGCCGGCCTCGAGGTGAAGACGCCCGACGGCCGCAGGCTGATCGGCATAGACAGACTCACCATCGCCGCCGGCGACCGGGTCGCGATCCTGGGCGCCAATGGCGCGGGCAAATCGACCCTGCTCTCGGCGTTGGCGGCCGCCTACGATCCCGCGCGCGAGCACTATGACGGCATCTCGCCGGTGCGCTTCAATCCATCCTGCCGGCTGGTCTACTTCGACCAGACCATGCGCGACCTGCCGACGAAGACGAAGATCCTCGACTACGTCGTCGATGCCGAGGGCATCACGGAGAAGGACGCCATCCGCCATCTGGCGGGCGCCGGCTTCGCCTTCGCGCGCATTGCCGAGCCGATCTCCGTGCTGAGCCACGGCGAGCGCGCACGGCTGGTGTTCCTGAAGATGAAGCTGCTGCGGCCCAACATGTATCTGCTCGACGAGCCGACCAACCATCTCGACATCGAGGGACAGGAGGATCTGGAGGAGCAGCTTGAGAAGAGCGACGTGTCGTGCCTGTTCGTGAGCCACGACCGCTTCTTCACCCGCACCGTCGCCACGCGCTTCCTCGAAATCCGCAAGGGCCGGCTGGTCGAGATCGATGATCCCGACGCCTTCTTCGAGGCGCCGGCCTAGCTACGGCAGGTCGCGCGACAGGCCGAACAGCGGGCGCGTCTTCGGCGACTGCGCGACGTCGGGGGCGACACCGGGCGGAGTGACGTCGTTACCGACGGGCGCCGCCGTGGCGCCTGCCCCGACGTTGGAACCGACGTTGCTGCCGCTGCTGGAGGGGCTGCCGCCCGAGGTGCCGGGGCGGGGATCCTCGGCCGTAAAACCGGGCACCGCGACGCCGGGAGTCTGAGTGGGCGGCTGAAGCTTGTTGGACTGTGCTGTCGCCGTGCTCCCGGCGGCAATCAACGCCGAAACGACGCAGAGTATGGGAACGAACCTACGCATGGCCTTTGCCTCCATGGCTATCCATGGAAAGCGTTGCCGGCGTCCTAAGGTTCCGCTGTCACGCCACGATCTCGCCGCGGAAGGCCCAGCGCGTCATGCGCTTCTCGACCAGGGCGCAGACGGCGTACATCAGCACGCCCATGATCGCGATGGCGAACAGGCCGGCGAAGGTCGTCGCGGTGTCATTGCGCGCGCCGGCGGAGAGCATCAGAAAGCCGATGCCGCGATTGCCGCCCACGGTCTCGGAGATCACCGAACCGATGAACGCGAGCGTGATCGCGACCTTGAGGCTGGCGAACAGGTACGGCATCGCGCGCGGGATGCCGACCTTGAGCAGGATCTCGGTGCGCGTGGCGCCCAGCGACCGCAGCACGTCGCGCATCTCGGGCTCGATGGTGGCGAGGCCGGTGGCCACGTTCACCACGATCGGGAAGAAGCTGATCACGAAGGCGGTAATGATCGCGGGCAGTGCGCCGATGCCGACCCAGATCATCAGGATCGGCACGAGGGCCACCTTGGGCACGGCGTTGAAGGCGATCAGCAGCGGATAGAGACCGGAGTAGATGAACGGCGAGGCGCCGATCGCGAGGCCCAGCAGCAGCCCGCCGGCGATCGCCATCAGGAAGCCCAGCAAGGTCGTCCACAGCGTGTCCCAGCAGAAGGCCAGCAAGATGTCGAAGCGCGCCACGAACACGCTGAAGATGCGGCTCGGGCGCGGCAGGAGGATTTCCTGGATGTCGAAAGCGACGCAGACGATCTCCCAGATCGCCAGCAGCACGGCGATCACCAGCCAGGGCATCGCGATCCTGAGCGCGTCGCGGCGGTTCAAACGTCATGCTCCTGGTGAATGCGATCGCGCAATTCGTGGACGATGTCGACGAAGTGCGGCTCGAAGGTCGTGGCGAGCCGGCGCGGCCGCGGGATGTCGATGCGCCTGGTCATGACGATGCGGCCGGGCCGCCGGCTCATCACATAGACGGTGTCGGCGAGAAAGACCGCCTCGCGCAGGTCGTGCGTCACCAGCACGCCGGTGAAGCGCTTCTCCATCCAGAGCGCCTGCATGACGCCCCACAGCTCCTCGCGCGTGAAGGCATCGAGCGCGCCGAACGGCTCGTCGAGCATCAGCAGCTCGGGTTCGTGGATCAGGGCGCGGCAGAGGTTCGAGCGCTGCTGCATGCCGCCCGAGAGCTGCCACGGAAATTTCAGCGCGAAGTCGGCCAGGCCCACCGTACGCAGCAGCTTCATCGCCTGCTCGACATATTCGGCGCGATTGCGGCGGAAGCGGCGCTTGTGCGGCTCGACCACTTCCATCGGCAGCAGCACGTTGTCGAGCGTGGTGCGCCATGGCATCAGGGTCGGGTTCTGGAAGGCCATGCCGACGCCCTTGATCGGCGCCCTCACCTTCTGTCCCGCGACGTGCACCTCGCCGGTCGTCGCCGGCATGAGGCCGGTCACCAGCTTCATGATCGTCGACTTGCCGCAGCCCGAGGGCCCGACGACGGCAACGAACTCGCCCTTTTCGATGCCGAATGTGGCATCGGCCAGGGCGAGCGTCGTTTCCTTGCCGAGCCTGTAGGTGAGGCTTGCGCCCTTGAGCTCGACGAAAGCCACTATTTCGCGACCATCCGGTCCGCCTTGGGGGGCAGGAACTTGTTGGTGAAGACCTTGTCGGGCGTTGCTGGCGGCGACAGGCCGAACGCGTCGGACACCAGGGCCACCGAGCGGGCAAAGCGTTCGGGATCGACGTCGCCCATGCCGTTGGCCTTCACGTAGGGTGTGAGGATGTTGCTCTGCAGGGAGATCTGCAGGCGCTCGGTCTCCAGCGCCTCGTCGATCAGCGGATCCTTCTTCTTGGCGGCGGCGATGCCCAGCTTGTTGTCGGCGATCACGTCCTTCCAGCCCTTGAGGGTGGCGGCGATGAAGCCCTTCACGGCCTTCTCGTTCTTCAGCATCTCGGCGGAGACGACGATGCCGTTGGCATAAAGGTCGAGGCCGAAGTCGACGTAGCGCATCGCCACGATGTCGTCGAACTTCACGCCGCGCGACTTGAGGTCGAGCATCGACGAGAAATAGTGGCCCGAGATGAAGTCGACCGAGCCCTGGACCAGGCTCTGCTCACGCAGCTGCGGCGTCAGGTTGACGTGCTCGTACTTCGTGATGCCGGTCTTCTTGGCGAAGGCCGGGAACAGGCGGAAGGAGGCGTCGAACACCGGCGCGCCCAGCTTCTTGCCCTCGAGGTCCTTGGGCACCTTGATGCCGCTCTTCTTCAGGGCGTAGACGCCGAATGGCGCGAAGTCGTACGCCATGAACACGCACATCACTTCCTTGCCCGGGTTCTTGGCGTTGTATTCCATGACCGAGTTCACGTCGGCGAAGCCGATCTGGTAGGCGCCGGTGGCGACGCGTTGCACCGCGCCGGCCGAGCCCTGGCCCGGGTCCATCGTGACGTCGAGCCCTTCGGCCTTGTAGTAGCCCTTGTCCAGCGCCACCAGGAACGGCGCGGTGGGGCCCTGGAAGACCCAGTCGAGGGTGAATTTGATCGGTGTCTGCGCCGCTGCCGGCAGGCTAGCGAACCCCAGCGCGAGGGCGGCCAACCATGCAATTTTCCTGTTCATCTGCTTCCCCTCGCTCGAATAGCTGTCGGCGACTCTTAGGCGGCCCGCACCGTTCCGCCAAGGGGATATCAGGCAGTTTCTATGCCACCCTGCTGGGTGGCGACCAAAGTCGCGAACGCGCCGTTCTTCGCCATCAGCTCGGCGTAGCCGCCCTGCTCGACGATCTTGCCGTGCTCCAGCACCACGACCTGGTTGGCATCGCGGATCGTCGACAGGCGATGGGCAATGATGAAAGTCGTGCGGCCCTGCATCAGCACCTTGAGCGCCCTCTGGATCCGCGCCTCGGTCACGGCGTCGAGCGCGCTGGTCGCCTCGTCGAGGATCAGGATCGGCGGGTTCTTCAGCAGCGCGCGGGCGATGCCCAGCCGCTGACGCTCGCCGCCCGACAGGGTGGCGCCACGCTCGCCCACCATCGTGTCGTAGCCGTGCGGCTGGCGCATGATGAAGTCGTGCGCCTCGGCGAGCCTGGCGGCCTCCTGGACCTCGGCATCGGTCGCGTCCGGCTTGCCGATTCGCAGGTTGTCGGCGATCGAGCGGTAGAACATCGTGGAGTCCTGGAACACCACGCCGATGTTGCGGCGGAGCGATTCCAGCCTCATTTCGCGGTGATCGATGCCGTCGATGCGGATGACGCCCGACTGGGCGTCCCACATGCGATGCAGCAGCGACAGTGCCGTGCTCTTGCCGGCGCCGGTCGCGCCCACGAAGGCGACGGTCGTGCCGGCCGGCACGTGCAGGGTGAAATGCTGCAGCGCCGGCCGCAGCCCGTCGTAGGAGAAGTTCAGGTCCTCGAAATCGACCTGGCCCGTCGCGCGGCCGATGTCGACGCCGTCGGGCCGGTCGACCACGGTCGACTGATGATCGATGACATGGAAGAAGTCGGCCAGGGCCGGCATCTGGAAGAAGATGCGGCTGACGAAGCCCGAGGCCTGGTCCATGCGGCTGATCAGCATCGCGGCGAATCCCATGAAGCTGACGATCTGCCCTACGGTGGCCTCGCCCCGCGTATAGAGCCAGGTGCCGAGCACGAAGATCGAGATGACGGTGAGCGTGGAGGCCGCGCGGGTCATCACCGACAGCAGCGCCCACCAGTTCAGCACGGGGTATTGGGCCGCCAGCGTGCGGCCGATGACGCGATGCATCTCGCTGGTCTCGACCGCGAGCCTCACAAAACTCTGGATCAGGTGGATGTTGCCCAGCGCGTCGCTCGCGCGGCTGGCGAGCTGGCTGTGGTAGTCCTCGACCTCCTTCTGCAGCTTGTCGGTCCGGCTCACCACCCAGGCGTTGGCAATGGCGAAGAAGAAGATCAGCGCGATCAGCAGGGAGCCCAGGCGCCAGTTCATCAGCAGGCTGAGCGGCAGCATGACGAACAGCGCCACGAAGGTCGCGAGGTTCTCACGGAAGAACGTCAGCCAGATTCCGAAAAGATGGTCGACGCCCGTCAACATCACCTTCAGCAGGCGCCCGGAGTGCTGGGTGTTGTGGAAGGAGAACGGCAGGTCGAGCACATGCTCGAAGTAGCGCGCCATGGCGCCGAGCCGCAGCCGATGGGCCATTCGGTCGGCCTGCAACGATACGACGATGTTGGCCACGATGCCGCTCAGTCCGACCGCCGCCCAAATGACCAGGATCCGGCGCGCGTCGGCCCAGAGCTGGTCCGTGGTTTCGTTCTTGGCGTTCGAGAGCAGGTCGACGACCTTGCCGAACAGCACCGGCTCGTAGAACTGCAGGGCCGCCACCGCGACATTGGCGAAGGCAAGCATGATCGCCAGCCGTCGCTCATCGCGGAGGAGCCCGATGACCCGGCCGTAGACTCGGAAAAATTCCATGTTAGGCCGAGTGAACGCTTTTAAGCCTGCGCCGGTTCCCCGAGGAAGCGCTCCACGGTGTTCACGAAGAAGCTGACGCCGAACGGGATCGCCATGTCGTTGAAGTCGTAGCGCGAGTTATGCAGGCTGACCGCCTCCGGACCGCCGCCGTTGCCCAGCCACACCATGGCGCCCGGCACCTGCTCCAGCATGTAGGAGAAGTCCTCCGCGCCCATGCTGGGCCGCGTGTCGCCGCGCACGTTGTTCTCGCCGCAGACGCCGGCTGCGACCTCGATCGCGAACTTGGCCTGTGCGGGATTGTTGACCGTGGGCGGATAGCCGGGCTTGTGCTCCATCGTGACCTTCACGCCGTACATCTTCGCGGCACCCTCGCAGATCTCCTCGATGCGGCGCTTCACCAGCGCGCGGTTCTCGGGGCTGGTCGTGCGGGTCGTGCCGCCGATATGCGCCTCGCCCGGGATCACGTTGTAGGCCGAGCCGGCCTTGAAGAAGCCCACGGTGACGACGGTCGAATCGATCGGGTCGATGTTGCGGCTCACGATGGTCTGCAGCGACATCACGATCGAGGCGCCCGCGACCATCGGGTCGAGCGTGGTATGCGGGTGGGCGGCATGGCCGCCCTTGCCGGTGATGCGGATATCCCAGCGGTCGGCCGCGGCCAGCAGCGGGCCGGGCTTGCTCACGATCATGCCGAGCGGGATGCCGGGCTTGTTGTGGATCGCGAACACGCCATCGCAGGGAAACTTCTCGAACAGCCCGTCGTCGATCATCGCCTTGGCGCCGCCGCCGCCCTCTTCGGCCGGCTGGAAGATGAAGTGCACGGCGCCCTCGAAGTCGCGCTTCTCCGACAGGATCTTGGCCGCGCCCAGCAGCATTGCGGTGTGGCCGTCATGGCCGCAGGCATGCATCCGGCCCGGGTTCTGCGAGCGGTGCTCGAACTCGTTGAATTCGTCCATCGGCAGGCAGTCCATGTCGGCGCGCAGCCCGATCGACTTCACCGAGTTGCCCTTGCGCAAGGTGCCGACCAGCCCGGTCTTGCCCAGGCCGCGCGTCACCTCGAGGCCCCATTCCGTCAGCTTCGCCGCCACGACGTCGGAGGTGCGGTTCTCCTCGTAGGCGAGCTCGGGATGGGCATGGATGTCGCGGCGGATGGCGGTGATCTCGGCCTGGATCTCGAGCGAACGCGGCAGAACGGGCATGCAAAACTCCGGGTGAAACTTGGGCGATCGAAGCTGGGCCCATCTTAGGCCGGGCGTGGAGCCCACGCGAGGTCGCTCTTCACTTCCTGCATGATGAAGGAGGACCGCGTGCCGCGGACGCCCGGCAGGCGCAGCAGCGCCTTCATCGCGAAATCGCTGAAGCTCGCGAGATCTCTCGTCTGCACATGCAGCAGGAAGTCCATGTCGCCCGTCATGGCATAGCAGGCCACCACCTCGCGCCGGGCCCGGATCGCCGCCTCGAACGCCTCGACGGTCTTCTCGGAATGATCGTCCAGGGTCACCTGCACCATCGCCTGCAGTTCGAAGCCCAGCGCAGGGGGCGCCACGAGGGCCGCGTAGCGCGCGATCACCCCCTCCTCTTCCAGCCGCTTCACCCGGCGCTGGCAGGGCGTCGGCGACAGGCCGACCTTGTCGGCGAGATCGACCATCGGCAGGCGTCCCTCGGCCTGCAGGGCCGCCACGATGCGTCTGTCTATGTCATCGAGCTCGATCATGGAGATTTTCACCTAAAATTATCTATTCTATGAATATTATCACTAAAATAGGCCCTTCGGCAGGCCAACTTCGCCGGGATTCGCTAGGGGGTCGCACCCCATATTCCGGGCATGAACACCCTCGCTCCCCTCGACACCCTGCGCGGCGACTACGCGCACATGGCACCCGACTGGACCGTGCCGCAGCACGCCGATGTCTATTCTGACGAGGATCAGGCGGTGTGGCGGTTGCTGGTCGAGCGGCAAAGCGCGCTGGCGGAAAAGCACGCCTGCGCCGA
The DNA here is from genome assembly GCA_903915535.1 of Enhydrobacter aerosaccus. Taxonomy (GTDB): domain Bacteria; phylum Pseudomonadota; class Alphaproteobacteria; order Reyranellales; family Reyranellaceae; genus Reyranella; species Reyranella aerosaccus_C. Next base: position 6,752 of record CAIWTJ010000093.1, on the reverse strand, counting down.
ATTCCTCGAGGGGCTACGCACGCTCGGCATCGGCGACGCCATTCCCGACTTCGACGCCGTCAACGCGAAGCTCGAGGCGCTCACCGGCTGGCGGATCGTGGGCGTGCCCGGCCTCATCCCCGACGCCGCCTTCTACGACCATCTCGCGCATCGGCGCTTTCCGGTGACGGTGTGGCTCCGCACGCGTGCCGAGCTCGACTATCTGGTCGAGCCCGACCTGTTTCACGATTTCTTTGGCCACGTGCCGCTGCTCTCGAACGAGGTCTTCGCCGACTACATGCAGCGCTACGGCCAGCGCGCGATGGAAGCCGGCGCCGACATCGACCTTCTGGCGCGGCTCTACTGGTACACGGTCGAGTTCGGCCTGATCCGCACGCCCACCGGCCTCAAGATTTACGGTGCCGGCATTCTCTCTTCCGCCCGGGAGGTAACGCACGCGATCGACGGCGAAGGCGTCCAGCGCCTGCCCTTCGAGGCCGCGCGGGTGATGCGTCGCCCCTACGAGATCGACAAACTCCAGCACACCTACTTTGTGCTCGACGACTTCCGTCAGCTCTTCGAGGCGGCGGAGACCCGCCTCGCCTGAAAAAGATGACGCGGTGTGCACCGACTTTTGGGGACACCTCCGATATCGATGGCACAAGGGTTTCTCGCGATTTGTACCGGAATCCGCCACCCCCTCCGCGCAACAAAATTGCGCGATTTTAGCCCTTCAACACCACCAAACCGTCGACCGCCACGACGCCTTCGCCCTCGCGCTTGATCAGGAGCGGATTGATCTCGGCCTCCGACACGGCGGCAAACGACGCATGCGCCAGCGACGAGAAGGCCGCGATCGTCTTCGCCAGCGCCGCGACATCGCCCTTGGGCAGGTTGCGGTAGCCACGGATCGTGGCGAGGCCTTTCACCTCCTCTATCATCTGCAGCGCCTCCGCCGCGTCGACCGGCGCGAGCCGCGTCGAGGCGTCCTTGTAGATCTCGGCCAGCACGCCGCCCAGGCCCACGGTGATCGTGGGTCCCACCAGCGGATCGCGGCGGAAGCCCAGGATCACCTCGGCCAGGCCCTTCTCCATCTTCTGCACCAGAAAGCCGTCGAGCTTCGCCTTGGGCGAATGCGACTTCACCCGCGCTTCGATCTCGCGCGCGGCCACCGCGGCGGCCTGCCCATCCATGAGGCCCAGGGCCACGCCGCCCGCCTCGGTCTTGTGCGGGATGTCGGCGGACAGGATCTTCAGCGCCACCGGAGCGCCCACCTCTGCGACCGCCGAGCCGACCCGGCGTGCGTCGGGCACGGTGACCGCCTTGGCCATGGGCACGCCGAGCGCCGCGAACAGCGCCGACGCCCGACGTTCGTCGAACCCCGACGCTCGACCGGCCTCCAAGGCATCGAGCGCGGCCTTGGCGGGTGCATCGAGCCTGGGAACCGGCTGCGGCGTCGGCCGCAGCAGGCAGAGCGCCATCGCCTCGGCGCACGACTCGGGGTGACGGAACGCCGGCACACCTGCGGCCGTCAGCAGAGCCAGCGACTTCTCGGCGGCCGGCGTCAGCGACACGGCGAAGGGCTTCGCCGACTTGGCGAAGCGCAGCAGCGGCTCGACGGCCAGTTCTGGATTGAACTGCGCCGACGATCCCACCACGAAAATCGCGGCATCGTTGTTCGGATCGGCCAGCAGGCGTTCGATCGTGCCGGCTACGATCTCGGGCTTGGCGCCGGCAAGCGTCAGGTCGACCAGCTTGCCCTCGCCTGCCGCGATGCCGAAAGGCTTCAGCCAGTCGACCAGCACCTGCGGCGGGTCGGCGATGTCGAGACCCGCCATCGCCATGCTGTCGACCACCATGGCGGCACCGCCGCCGGTCGTCGTGGCGACCGCGACCCGCTTTCCGGTTGGCGGCGGCCGGTCGATCAGCAGCGCCGGCACATCGACCAGCGATTCGAACATCGACACGCGCGCGATGCCGTGGCGGCGGCAGAAGGCGTCGAACGTGGCGTCGGAGCCCGCGATCGCGCCGGTGTGCGACTTGGCCAGTTCCTGGCCGATGTCGGAACGGCCGAGCTTGTAGACGATCACCGGCTTGCCGGCCGCATGGGCGCGGCGCGCGGCATGCGCGAGGCGGTCGCCATCGCGCAGGGTTTCCATGAACAGGATGATCGCCTTGGTCTTGGGATCGTCGACCATCAGGTCGGCGATCTCGCCAACGGCAAGGTCGACCTCGTTGCCGACCGAGATCAGCCGCGAGAATCCGATGCCGCGCGCATCGGCGCGAGAGAGCAGCGCGCCAATAAGACTGCCGCTCTGGCTGACGAGTCCCCACGATCCGGTGCGCAATTTCTCGACGGCGAAGGCTGCGTTGGCGGTCAGTGCCATCGCGGGATCGGTGCTGACGGTGCCGATGCTGTTGGGCCCGACCAGCCGGATGCCGGTCTCTTTCACGATGCGCACCAACTCGTCCTGCATCGAGGCACCCGCCGCGCCGCCATCGGCGAAGCCGCCGGCCAGGATCGAGGCCACCTTGACGCCGCGCCGCCCGCAGGCTGCGAGGGCCTCGACCGCGTCCTTGCCGTTCAGCAGGATGTACGCGTGATCGATCTCGCCCTCGATCGCGTCGAGGCTCTTGTAGGCCTTCGCCCCCATGATCTCGGCGCGGCCCGGGTTCACCGGCAGGATTTCTCCCGCGTAGCCATGCTTCAGCAGGAACCGCTGCGGCCGCGAGGTCGTCTTCTTCTCGTCGGCGGAAGCGCCGATCAGGGCAATGCGTTTTGGGGCGAAGAGAGCGCTAAAAAGATCGTTCATGGCGTGAGTATACTCGGTCGATCGAACCAAGGAGACAGCCATGACCATTCGCCGCGTGACCTCGCCTTCCGTCCCCGAGCCGCCTCCCGAAAGATGGTCCAACTGCCTGGTCTGCGACGGCATCGCCTACGTCTCGGGCATGACCGCGACCAGCCTCGGAACGGAGGCGCTCGCCAAGCTGGACGAGTACGAGCAGACCAAGGTGATCTTCGACAAGATCAAGGGCATGCTCGAGGCCGCGGGCGGCACCATGGCCGACGTCACAATGGTCCAGATCTACGTGACCAACATCAAGAACAACACCAAGGTCTGGAAGGCCCGCGCCGAATACTTCAAGGGCAACTTCCCGACCTCGACCCTGGTCCAGGTGGCGGCGCTGGCGACGCCCGAGACCACGGTCGAGATCAACGCCATCGCGCATATCGGCAAGGGTCCGCGATGAGGGGCACGTGAAATAGCGCAAACGCGTCCGGTGCGCCGGTGAGTGAGTTGGATGCCGCCTATCAATATAGATTGAGCGTGTAGACGCAGTTGGCGGCCCAAATGACCAGCTTTCCTGTCTTCACATTCCCGATCATTTTATACTCCATCCATTTCCCTGGCGCGATGTGATCGCCCGCCATCGGAGGACGCTTATATAGCTGATAGATTTCTCCATCTGCCGGAACGGCGATGCTGAACATTATTCCGTAATCGTTCGTCACCGTGAATTTGTTATCGGCTATCTCCAATTTGTAGGGCTCAGGGTCCAGAGGGCAGGCACGTCCTGATTTCCCTGTCAGCGTTGCCTGGTGCGAAGGCCTTATGCCCATCCGCTCGAAATACTTCGTGCCCCACAGCCGCGCGGCGCGTTCATTTATTTTGCTGGGGTCGACATCCGCCTGGTTCGGCAGCGGAGTTGGTGGCGAAGCGGTTTGTGGTTTTCCCTCCGCTGGCGGCACGGGAGCCTTGCTCGACTGAGGTTTGGGATCGGCCGCGGGCGCCGGCTTTTTCTGTTCCCCCTTGGCGATAACCGGTTCCGTCTTCGGAAAGTCGCGCAGAGTTGGTTGCGGTGCAGGCTCTGGTTCAGGGACTGCACTCTCCAATGTGGGAGCCGGTGCCGGCTCCGCTTGCGGTGCCGATGGCTCCGGAACCGGTGCGGGCGGTTGAATCGGAGGGCTGACGACAGGAGGTTCCGCCGTAGCCACTGCCTGCCGTTCAATCGTGAGCTCAACGGCGTCACCCGGCATCAACGCGGGCGGCTTTGTTAGCGGGAGCCACAGAAGAGCAAAGACGATCGAGGCGTGAAATGTGGTGGCGAGCAGGATGGAAGAAGCGGGTATTGCCGCTTTTTTGGCCGCTCGATCTGGTCTCCAGTCACCCATACACGTTGAGCTTGTAGACGCAGCCAAGGTACCAGATTTCCAGCTTTCCCGACTTCACATTGCCCAACATTCGATACTCCACCCGTTTCCCCGGCCCGTTGATGTAATGATCCCCGGCCATCGGAGGACGCTTGTAAATCTGATCGATTTCTCCGTTTGCCGGGACGGTCATGCTGAACATGACTCCGTAGTCGTTCGTCACCGTTAGTTTGTTGTCGGCTATCTCCAATTTGTAGGGTTGAGGGTCCAGAGGACAGGCGCGTCCCGATGTCCCTGTCAGGACAGCCTGGTGCGAAGGCCTGATTCCCATCCGCTCGAAGTACCTTGTTCCCCACAGCCGCGCCGCGCGTTCGTCTTTCTTGCTGAGATCGACGTCTGCCTGGTTCGGCGGCGGAGTTGGTGGTGAAGCCGTTTGTGGTATCGCTGCCGGCGGCTGCACAGGAGCCTTGTTCGGCTCAGGCTTGGGATCGGCTTTTTGATCGGCCTTGGGATCGACTTTGGGAACTGGCTTTTTCTGTTCCGTCCTCGCGGTAACCGGTTCGGTCTTCGGAAAGTCGCGCAGAGTTGGTTGCGGCGCAGGCTCCGGTTCAGGGACGGCGCTCTCCAAAGTCGGAGGTTGTGCGGAGTCCACTTGGGATGCCGATTGCTGCGGAACCGTTACGGGCGGTTGAACCGGAGGGCTGACGACGGGAGGTTCCGGCGGAGCCGCCGGTTGAACCACGGGTGCCGCAGAGGCGGTCTGCCGCTCGATCGTGAGTTCAACGGCGTCATTCGGCACCGACGCGGGGGGCGTTATCAGCGGGACCGAGAGAAGAGCAAAAATGATCGAAGCGTGAAAGGTGCTGGCGAGAAAAAGGGAAGAAGCGGGTACCGCCGCTTTTTTGGCCGCTCGATCTGGCCTCCAATCGTCCATAGTTCACGCCCCAGCCGATCTCGCCCCAAGTCGGCCCCATCGTCGGCAGGGGCGTCAAGGAACAAAGCCACGGGCTGGGGCCTGTCTCAACCGGAGCCGTTCATGCCCATTCGACGCATCACCTCTGCAATCGCGCCCGAGCCGCCGCCCGAGCGCTGGTCGAACTGCCTCCTCGTCGACGGCATCGCCTATATCTCCGGCATGGTGGCGCTGATGGGCGACGAGGCGGCGCTGGCCGCCCTCGACGAGTACGATCAGGCAAAGGCCTGCTTCGCGAAAATTCGGGGCCTGGTCGAGGCGGCGGGCGGCACCATGGACGACGTGGTGAAGATCAGCATGTTCGTCACCGACATCGGCAACGGCGGCGACAAGATCTGGCGGGCGCGCCGCGAATTCTTCACCGGCAACTTCCCGGCCTCGACCATGGTCGAGGTCCGCGCGCTGGCATCGCCCAAAACCCTGATCGAGATCGAGGCTGTGGCGCATATCGGCAAAGGCCCGCGTTAGTCGAGAACTGACGCTCATGCGGACCGCGAGCCTCCGGCTCGCTCGGATTCATGAGCGAGGGCGAATGATTGACCTGAGGTCAATCATTCGGAGGAGGCTCGCGGTCCAAAAGAACTACTCCAGCTTCACGCCGACGCGCTTGATCAGCGCCTCGCCTGTTTCGGCATCGTCCTTCACCTGGGCGGCGAATTCGGCGGGGGTGTTGAACACGACCTCCGAACCGTCATTGCCGAGCTGCTCGCGGAAGGCCGGTTCCTTCGCTGCAGCAGCCAGCGTCGCGTAAATCTTGTCGACGATCGCTTGCGGCGTGCCGGCGGGCGCGGCGAGGCCAAGCCAGGCGTCGAGCGCGAAGCCGCCGCTCGGCATGGCCTCCAGCAAAGTCGGCACCTCGGGCATCGCCGCCGTGCGCTTCGCACTGGTGACGGCAAGCGCCCGCAGGGTCCCCTGCTGGGCCGCCCGCACCGCCGTCGGCATGGTCGGGAAGCCGACGTCGATCTGCTTGCTGAGCAGGGCCAGGACGATGTCCGGCGCACCTTTGTAAGGCACGTGGATATAGTCGATGCCCGTGGCGAGACGGAAAGCCTCCGCCGACAGATGCGCCAGCGTGCCGACGCCGCCCGAGCCGTAGTTGAGCTTGCCGGGCTGTGCCTTGGCGAGCGCGATGAACTCGCTGACCGTCTTTGCCGGCGACGAGGGCGGCACGACCAATAGCGAGGGAATGCGCGTCACTATGGTGATCGGCACGAAGTCCTTCAGCGCGTCGTAGTTCACGCGCGCGTACAGGAACTTGTTCAGCACGTGGCTGCTGGTGAACATCAGCAGCGTATAGCCGTCGGGTGCCGCGCGGGCCGCGATCTCCGCGCCCACGCTGCCCGCGACGCCGGGCTTGTTGTCGATGATGAACTGCTGCCCGAGGCCCGCGGTCAGCCGCGCCGCGGCCTGGCGTGCGGCCACGTCGGGCGCGCCGCCGGCCGTGAACGGCACGATGATGCGCACCGGCTTGTCGGGATATTCTGCCTGCGCGGCCCCTCCCACGAGGCACAGCAACAACGCAAAAATCAATGCACGCATGACACCCTCCCTCACGCGTGGCTGAACATGGGCTTTCCACCCACCGGCATCGTGGCCTTCAGGATCGTACCGCCGTTCACCTTCGCGCTGGGGCGCGACACGACC
>CAIWTJ010000092.1 GCA_903915535.1 Enhydrobacter aerosaccus | reverse complement strand
GCGGTCGCATCGTTGTCGAGCGCGAGCAGCAGCGTCGTCACCGGGATCTTGCGGCGGCGATCGATGCGGACGTGGATCAGGTCCTTGGCGTCGAACTCGAAGTCGAGCCACGAGCCGCGGTACGGGATGATGCGCGCGGCGAACAGGTACTTGCCCGACGAGTGGGTCTTGCCCTTGTCATGGTCGAAGAAGACGCCCGGCGAACGGTGCATCTGCGAGACGATCACGCGCTCGGTGCCGTTCACGATGAAGGTGCCGTTGTCGGTCATGAGCGGCATGTCGCCCATGTAGACGTCCTGCTCCTTGATATCGCGGATCGAGCGCGAGCCCGCTTCCTCGTCGATGTCCCAGACCACGAGCTGGAGCGTGACCTTGAGCGGGGCGGCGTAGGTGATGCCGCGCTGCTGGCACTCTTCGACGTCGTACTTGGGCTCTTCGAACTCGTACTTCACGAACTCGAGGCTCGAGCGTTCGGCGAAGTCCTTGATCGGGAACACGCCGCGGAAGACCTCCTGGAGGCCCGACTGCGTCCGCTTCGGAGCGGGAATCGCGCGCTGCAGGAAGTTCTCGTAGGAACTCTTCTGGACCTCGATGAGGTTCGGCATCGGCGCCACAGACTCGATGTGGCCGAAGAAACGACGAATCCGTTTGCGCGTATTGAAGGCCGTGGCCATCGTGCGTCCTCGATAGGTTCAAGGGCGGTAGATAACACCCGCTGCTTTCTCGGAACTCGCGGCCCGCCAGCCGTTCGTCCCATCCGTCGCAGAGGGCCACTTATCGAAGCGGACCGGCCCATATGGGGAGCCCAATCCGCTTTGATAAGAGGCCCGATAGGGCCGGCCTCCGAAGAGACCGGCCCGACCGGTAACTTGCTTACTTGAGCTCGACCTTGGCGCCTTCGGCCTCGATCTTCGCCTTGAGCTTCTCGGCATCGGCCTTCGGCACGCCTTCCTTGACGGCCTTCGGCGCTGCCTCGACCAGGTCCTTGGCTTCCTTGAGGCCGAGACCGGTGATCTCGCGCACCACCTTGATGACGTTGATCTTCTTGTCGCCAGCGGAGGTCAGCATCACGGTGAACTCGTCCTTCACCTCGGCTGCCGGAGCAGCGGCGCCGGCGGCGGCAACCGCAACCGGAGCGGCGGCGCTGACGCCCCACTTCGTCTCAAGCAGCTTGCTGAGCTCGGCGGCCTCGAGGACCGTCAGAGCCGACAATTCATCAACCAGCTTTTCCAGATTTGCCATTTCTATCTCCTAGTAACCCGAACTTCGTTGAACGTTATGTTGCTACGCTAAAGCCTCACGCGGCCTTCGCGCCTATCCCTTGGCTGCATATGCACCAACGACACGAGCGACCTGACCGGCCGGTGCCGCGAGAACGCCAGCGATCTTCGTCGCGGGAGCCTGCAGGAGACCGATGATCTTGCCGCGCAGAGCATCGAGAGAGGGCAGAGTGGCAAGGGCCTGGACGCCAGCGACGTCCAAAGTCTTGTCACCGAGTGCACCACCGACGATGGTCAGCTTCTCGTTATCCTTGGCGAAGGCCGCCACGACTTTCGCCGCGGCAACCGGATCCTTGGAGTAGGCGATGGCAGTCGGGCCCTTGAAGAGGGGTCCGAGCGCCGTAAAGGGCGTGCCTTCGAGGGCACGCAACGTGAGCCTGTTCTTCGCGACCTTGTAGCTTGCGCCGGCTGCCCGCACCTTGCGGCGAAGGTCCGTCACTTCCTGGACGGTCAAACCGGACTGGCGAGTGATCACCATTAGGTTCGTGTCCTTGAAGATCTGGTTCAGCTCGACGATCGCCTCGGCCTTTTCCGAACGATTCACGGCTTTCTCCAACATATGTCCGACCCGGAGGATCCGGATCGAACAGGCTGCGTTAAGACCACACAGCCTCCGTTGCGGCTCAGCGCGAACGGAGACCGAATGGTCCTGTTCGACTGCCCCGGAAGTTCAGGCACACAGCGCCGCACCGGAGTGCTGCGCCGAATTCCCTTGCCCCCGTCTATCGCCGGCGGGTTTCCCCATTACGCTTGTCCCCGAAAGGACGAAGCACCTGCGGTCTCGGACAGGTGAAGCTCGAGAACCTCGCGGTCCTTTTCGCTTCTAACCGCCGCCGACAGAAGCCGGCGACGGAAACTCGATATCTACGCCGCGATCAGCTGTTGATCGCGGTTGCCGGGTCGAGCTTGACGCCCGGACCCATGGTCGAACTGATCGACACCTTCTTGATGAAGGTGCCCTTGGCACCGGCCGGCTTGGCGCGCGTGATCGCGGTCACCAGAGCCTTCACGTTGGCGGCGATCGCGTCTTCGCTGAACGAGGCCTTGCCGACGCCGGCGTGGACGATGCCCGACTTCTCGGCGCGGAACTCGATCGAGCCGGCCTTGGCGGCCTTCACCGCGGCGGTCACGTCCTGCGTCACCGTGCCGAGCTTCGGGTTCGGCATCAGGCCGCGCGGGCCCAGCACCTTACCGAGACGGCCGACCACGCCCATCATGTCCGGGGTGGCGATGCAGCGCTCGAAATTCATCTCGCCCGCGTTGATCTTCTCGGCGAGGTCGTCGGCACCGACGAGATCGGCACCGGCGGCCTTGGCTTCCTCGGCCTTGGCGCCGCGCGCGAACACCGCGACGCGGATCGTCTTGCCCGTGCCGCTCGGCAGGTCGACCATGCCGCGCACGGCCTGGTCGGCGTGGCGCGGATCGATGCCGAGGTTCATCGCGACCTCGATGGTCTCGTCGAACTTGGCCTTGGCG
>CAIWTJ010000091.1 GCA_903915535.1 Enhydrobacter aerosaccus | reverse complement strand
CGCCTTGTAACCGAGCTTAAGCATCGTATAGGGATACTCCAGAACGGGGAGAATATCGATTCACGCCGAACGCCTCGAACTGATCGCGCCCGCCGGCCTGCCCCGCATCAAGCCGGACGACGATCTCGCCGCCCTGATTGCGCCTGTCGGGCTGAAAGACCATGACGTGGTGGTCCTGGCGCAGAAGATCGTCTCCAAGGCAGAGGGCCGGCTGTTTCGCCTCTCGGACGTGACGCCCTCGGAACGCGCGATCGAGTACGGCCTGAAAGTCGACAAGGACCCGCGCCTGGTCGAGCTGATCCTGCGCGAATCCAAGGAAGTCATCCGCGCCATCACGGGCGTGATCATCGTCGAGCACCGGCTGGGCTTCGTGATGGCCAACGCCGGCATCGACGCCTCCAACGTGGACGATCCCGACCAGGTGCTGCTGCTGCCGGCCGATCCCGACCGCTCGGCCCAGCGCCTGCGCGCGGATTTCAAGCGGATCGCCAACGTCGATGTCGGCGTCGTGATCAACGACAGCTGGGGACGCGCCTGGCGCATGGGCACGACCGGCGCCGCGATCGGCGCCGCGGGCATGCCCGGCCTGACCGACATGCGCGGCCAACCCGCCATGAACGGCCGTATCCTGCGCGTGACCGAAATCGCCCATGCCGACGAGATCGCCTCGGCCGCTTCGCTCCTCATGGGACAGGCGGCCGAAGGACGCCCCGTGGTGATCGTGCGCGGCTTGGGCGCACCCGCGCGAGACGGCAATGCCGCCGAGCTGGTGCGACCCAAGCGGATGGATCTCTTCCGCTAGTCGCCCAGCCTAACCACCAATCGAGCGCGAGACGCGCTGCGCCGCGCCCGTTACCAAAGGGGTCGCGCCCTGCAGGGTGAGGCCGGCATCGAGATATTTCGGGAAGGCGACGCTGAGCGCCGCCAGCACCTTGCCCGTGCGGTCGCGGATCGGCGCGCCGACCGACAGGATGCCGCGGATATTTTCCTCCGACACCGTGGCGAAGCCCGTCCGGCGCACGCGCGCCAGGCCCGCCACCACGGCGGCAGGCTCTGTCACCGTGTGTGGCGTGATCGCGGGCAGCCGGCCGTTGCCCAGGAGCTTGCGGGCGCCCGCGTCGTCGAGCGACGCCAGCAGCACCTTGCCGGCGGCGGTGCTGTGCAGCGGCATCTCGCTGCCCGGCGCGACCTTGATCGCGATCGGCGCCTCGGCCTGCACGGCCAGCAGATAGACGGCGCGGCCGCCCTGCAGCACCGAGACGAAGCCGTTGAGGCCATGGTCGTGCGCCAGCCGGTCGAGTTCGCGGCGCGCGGCGCCGAGATAGTCCGCGGCATGGTCGTTGCCTGCGCCCAGCGCCATCGCCCGGAAACCGAGCCGATAGCGTGCCGTGTCGGCGTTCTTGTCGACGTAGCCGCGCCGCGCGAGCGACGTCACCATGCGCTGCACGATCGTGGGGCTGAGGCGCAGGCGGCGGGCGATCTCGCGCACGCCGATGTCCGCGCTCTCGGCGCCCACGATTTCGAGCACGTCGAGGCCGCGTTCGAGCGACTGCGAACCGGGCGCCGACTTGAGGTCGCGCAACCTGGCCGGCATGGCCGCCCCTTACTTGACCTCGACGAGGTCGGCCAGGGTGACCTTCTTGTCCAGAACGGTATGCAGGGCGACCCAATGGCCGGCCTGATTGTACTCGTCGAACTTCACGGTCTTGCCCATGACGTTGGTGAAGGACATGCCCTTCATCGCGTCCTTGATCTTGGTGCCGTCGGTGCTGCCGGCTTCCTTGATCGCCTGCGCGAGCACGCGGATGCAGTCGTAGCCCGCCCAGGTCTGCAGGTAGGGCTCGGCATTGTGCTTGGCCTTGATCTTCTCGGCGAACGCCTTGTTCTGCGGCGAATCGGCCAGCGCGCTGTACTGCCAGGCGCTGATCGACTTCTCCATGCCGCCCGCCTCGATGATCGGCGCGTTGCGGCCGCCCAGTTCGACGCGGCCGGTGTAGGGAATGCGCACGCCGACCTGCATCGCCTGGCGCAGGAAGTTCACCGAGTCGCCGCCCAGCTGGAACGTGGCGATGGCGTCCGGCCGGCGCTGCTGCAGGCGCGTCAGGATGCTGGTGAAGTCCGGCGTGTTCTGCGGATGGATGTCGGTCGACATGATCTGCACGCCCGCCTTCTCGGCCACCGCCTTGAACGCCTCGGCGCCGCCGCGGCCGAAGTCGGAGTCTTCCGCCACGATCGCCACCGTCTTGAACGGCTTCTTGGTGCCGAGATAGATGCCCAGCGCCTGCATCATGCCGGCGTCTGAGGCGCTGATGCGGAAGGCGTAGTCGTTGCCGCCCTTGCCCGACAGCGTGGTGATCTGGGGATTGGAGGCGATGCCGGTGATCATCGGGATCTTCGCGTCCTGGATGATCTTCATGCTGGCGAGATGACCGGAGCTGCAATGCGCGCCCTCGATCGCCACGACCTTGGCCTCGACCAGCTTGTTGGCGACGTTCACCGCCTCCGAGGGATTGCACTTGTTGTCCATGACGAGGATCTCGAGCTTCTTGCCGAGCACGCCGCCGGCGGCGTTGATTTCCTCGATCGCGAGATTGACGCCCCACAGCTCCCATTCGGCAGCGACCGCGGCCGGACCGGTCTGCGCCGTCGACACGCCGATCACGATATTCTGGGCCGATGCGGCTCCGACAAACGACAGCGTGGCGGCGGCGCCGGCCATCCAGGACATAAGCTTCATCGCGTTCTCCCTCGACCCCAAGAAGCGAAACTCTGCCGTACCTATTATCGGCACAACGTTTCGATGGTTGAACGTTCGCAAGAACCTTGTTTATCTGTCAACGCTTAATGACCGCGTGGAATAGAGGGCGTGCGCTCGTGCGATTTTTCTCTGGTCCGGTATTTGCAACACCGCGCCCACAATGACCGTCGATGCAGTCTACCTCCTTCAGCTCACGCTGAACGGCCTCGCGCTCGGGCTTCTCTATGCG
>CAIWTJ010000090.1 GCA_903915535.1 Enhydrobacter aerosaccus | reverse complement strand
CGCTCGTGCACGCGGCCCCACGGGTCGCTCCAGTAGTCGTAGACCTGGCTGCCGAGCAAATGGCGGCCGATTCCCCACATGTGCTCGTACTTGCCCACGCTCTTGATGTGCTCGTGGTCCTGGAAGATGGCGTCGATGTCCTGCGCCTCGTAGGACACATGGTTGAGCCCGGTCTTCACGTTGTTGACGCAGAACAGCACGTGATGATCGACATAGTCGTCGCCGCGATCGAGGCGGTTGAACGATCCGATCACGTTTTCCTTGTCGCCGGCATAGACGTCGTCGGAACGGATCATGCCCAGCGCCTCGCGGAACCAGGCCACGGTCTCCTTGACCTTGGGGGTGGCGAGGACGCCATGGCCGATGCGCTGGATCGTGGTGGGCGACTTGGTGAGGCGCATGACCCGGCCAACGCGTCTGTGCGGGTCGCTGCCTGTGTTGATCACGTCGCGCGCTACCTTGATCGGCGCCACGCTCTGCATGCCCGCGATCACCTCGATCTGGTAGCCGTTCGGCTCCTTGAGGCGCACCCGCTTGCCGCCGCCCGGTTCGTTGAGAGTTTCGATGCCCGAGGCGCCCGGCAGCTTTGTGAGGCGCTTGAGGTCGTCTTCGTCGGCCACGTGATAGGCGAAGCCGATGAACTTGGTGCCGCCTTTGTGCGTGACATGCAGATGATGGTGGCTGTCGGCGCCCCGCATATAAAGTGCATCCGGTGTGCGCTCGGCGCGCACCAGGCCGAAATGGGTGAGGAATTCCTCCATTTGGTCGAGGTCGGGCGCTTCCATGCGCGGGAAGGCGAAGTCGGCGACCTTGATTGCAGCCATGGTTTCCTCCGAAACTTGTTGCCGCAGGCTAGCGCCGGAACGCGGGCCTGAAAAGACGGGGGGAATCGATGAGGCGGATATTCATTTGGCTTGCGGTTTGCGTACTGGCGCTGACGGCGGCCTTCGCTGTGGAGGCGCAGCAGGTAAAGCTGTCCGATGGCTCTTATCCCTCGATGGCTGCCTATCTCCAGGGGACCTGGAAGTGGGAGAGGGAGGAGCCTCGCCAGACGGTGATCATGCGCTTCGGCCGCGACAACAGCTTCTTCTTCCACAACTTTACCATCGACCGGCAACACTGGGGCAGTTACAGCGCCTCGGATGGAAAGCTCGCGGTGGTGGTCACGCGTACGTGCGACGACAAGGGCAGTACCTGCGAGAACCGTAACCCGCCGCTGAACGTCGAATACCCTGTCGCGCCCAACTCGGCCAACGTGTTCATGTCGCAAACGGAACGCTGGGAACGAATGAAATAACGTCAACCAAGGAGGAAATCATGTCCAAGACCCCGGTCGTGAGCGCACGGGAGCACGTGCGCTCGTTTGCGCCCAAGCTGATCGATCTCACGGAGAAAGTGGTCTACGGCGACGTCTGGGAGCGGCCCGGCCTCAGCAAGCGCGATCGCAGCCTCATCACTTGCGCGGCCCTCGTGGCAATGAATCGAACCGAGCAGCTGCGCGGCCATGTCGCCCGGGCGATCGACAACGGGGTGACCAAGGACGAAATAGTCGAGGTCATCACGCATATGGCGTTCTATTCTGGCTGGCCGACGGCGATGTCGGCCGCGAGCGTCGCCAAGGACGTTCTTGAAAAGGGAGAGACCAAGTGAAGCTTTGCTATTTCAACGATTTCCGCCTGGGTGTGATCAAGGGCGACCAGG